>JAOTST010000125.1 GCA_029864785.1 Chromatiales bacterium
TCCTGAAGTGATCGAAGATCACCCGTCAAAAGATGGCACACGTAAATGGTTATTTAAGCTGGATGGTGATAACAGCATTGAGACTGTTTTTATTCCTGAAGCGAGTCGCGGTACGCTCTGTATCTCATCGCAGGTGGGTTGCACACTGGCCTGTAGTTTTTGCTCTACCGCTCGTCAGGGATTTAATCGAAATATTTCTACGGCAGAAATTGTAGGACAGATTGTTCTATCTGCTCAGCTACTTGGGTGGCCTGAGTCGCAGTCTGATCGCAAGATCACTAATGTGGTCTTGATGGGAATGGGTGAACCACTGCTCAATTTCGATGCGGTCGTCAAAGCAATGGATGTGATGCAAGATGATTTGGGTTTTGGACTCTCAAAACGCCGGATTACACTCAGTACCTCTGGGGTGGTTCCAATGATTAAGGAGTTGCGAGAGGTGAGTGATGTAAGTCTGGCGATCTCTCTACATGCGGCTAATGACAAACTTCGTGACCAGCTCGTGCCGATCAATCAAAAATATCCTATCACTGAACTGCTTGCCGCTTGCCGAGATTATGTGAAAGATAAGGCGGGACGTACCCGGATTACCTTTGAATATGTAATGCTTGATGGGGTGAACGACTCCGATGCAGATGCACGAGCACTAGCGAAAATTTTGAAAAAAGTCCCGGCTAAGGTCAATCTTATCCCGTTTAACCCATTTCCGGGTTCTCCTTATAAATGCTCATCAATGAATAGAATTAACCGTTTTCGTGACATTGTTCACAATGCGGGCATTACGACAGTGACACGTAAGACACGAGGTGATGATATTGCAGCAGCATGTGGGCAGTTGGTTGGGGAAGTGAATGATCGGACTCGCCGCAGTCAGCGGTTTGAAATCTCTGTTGAGAAGGCGGCTAGTTAATGATTCGTAATCTATTAGGCACGTTAATTTCATTACTGTTTTTGGTGAGCTGCGCCAGCGGGCCAAATGAAAAGAGTGTTAAGTTCAACCCAAAGGCTGCTGAGGCGAATGCAGAGTTAGGGAAGAATTATATACAGCTAGGAAATTATGAAATTGCCCTTGGTAAACTTAAAAAAGCGCTTGGCTATAATCCTAAGTCGGTTAATGCTAATCACTATATTGCGGAACTCTATCGTCGTTTGGATAAATCTGAAGAGGCGGATAAACACTATAAAATTGCGATTGAAAATAGTGTGAATGACTCAGCACTGTTTAATAATTATGGTGTTTATCTCTGTGGAGAAAAACGTATTGATGAAGCTATGGTTCAGTTCAATAAGGTATTGAGCAATCCTGTTTATCGTTTTCCAGAACAGGTCTATGAAAATTTAGGGCTCTGCATGGAGAAAAATAATCACACCAAAGAGGCGGAGTTAAATTTGCGCAAGGCTTTGGCGATTAATCCTAATCGTTCCCAGTCACTGTTTGAGTTATCCAGAATTAGCCTGCGTAGGGGAAAACTCTTCTCTGCACGTGCGTTTATGAATCGATACAATGACAACAGTAAATCCAGCGCAAAAAGTTTGGGGCTTGCTATTGAAATTGAGACAAAATTAAAAGACTCGCAAGCGGTTAAGAGTTACGGGGAGCAGCTGTTGAAGATGTTTCCTCTCTCGGAAGAAGCAGAAAAATATCATCGGTTGAATATGAGATGAATGAAGAACAAAAACAACTCTCGGAAGAAGATGAACAGAGCGTTCTGGAGCAATTTTGTTCGCAGCTTAAAGTGGCGCGCGAAACGAAAGGGCTTACGATTAAGTCGGTTGCTACAGATTTGAGATTGAATAGTGAACTGATTCAAGCCCTTGAAAATAACGATATGGACAAACTTCCATCAAAAATTTTTGTGATGGGATATCTCCGGAGTTATGCACGTTATCTTGGGGTTGATGAGAGTGGATTGAAGCAACTCGATCTTTCAGAACTTCATCAAACTGTTGATATGAAAGCCAGTTTCTCTGAAAAGACAGAAAAAACAAGCAAGGCATTTTCTATTCGAATTATGACCTATCTGGTTACTATTGGGATGGTGGCGTTGCTGGCTGTCTGGTGGATCTCTAAGCAGCCGAGCCTTACAGAAATTTCATCGGTAGAGAGCTATCTATCGCATGATACTGATAATGCATTGAATCTTCCGGACAAAACGACTGAATCTGTAATAGAGCTGAACTCTTCTGAGATTAGTGACTCAGCGCCGGATGAGCCAGTTACTGCTAGCGGTGCGGCTATTGAGCCAACCGTTACACCCGAGAAAGATGTTATTGAAACGGAGCCAACGGTTTATGAAACAGTAGTTTCTGAGAACAATAGCCCTGAAGTGATTGCAGAACCTGTGGCTCAATCTGAACTAAATATCACCTATTTAGAAGATAGTTGGACCGAAGTCAGTGATGCGAGTGGCGACCGATTGCTCTATGGACTCTATAAAAAGGGGCGTGAGGTAACCGTTCAAGGTGTTGCACCCTTTTCGCTATTTTTTGGTTATGCCTCCGGGGTTGTTGTTACCCACAATGAAGAGCAATTTGATCACGCTGCTTTCCATCGCAATGGAATGGCCCGTTTTAAAGTTGGAACGGCTGAAGATAACCATCTTCCCAATGAACATTGAGCCTCTTTTAGCTCTCATTAAATAGGTTAAATATGCTTCCCAATAGTCATATCGTGCGACGCAAGTCGCGCCAGATAATGGTCGGTTCTGTGCCTGTTGGTGGAGATGCTCCGATTACTGTGCAGAGCATGACCAATACCGAAACTTGTGATGTTGATGCGACTGTGGCTCAAATTCGTCGCCTTGAGTCAGTTGGTGCCGATATTGTTCGTGTCTCTGTTCCATCGATGGAGGCCGCTGAGGCGTTTGCCAAGATACGTGAACAGGTCAATGTTCCTCTAGTCAGTGATATTCACTTCGATCACCGGATCGCTCTTAAAGTGTTGGAGTTAGGTGTCGATTGTCTACGTATCAACCCAGGAAATATTGGCAAGGATGAACGGGTTCGGTCGGTTGTTGAGGCTGCACGTGATCATAATGTACCGATTCGTATCGGCGTTAATGCCGGCTCGCTTGAAAAAGAGATTCAGAAAAAATACGGCGAACCGACACCGGCTGCGATGGTCGAATCAGCGATGCGCCATATTGATATTCTCGATCGGCTAAATTTCCAAAATTTTAAAATAAGCCTGAAGGCCTCTGATGTCTTTATGACTGTTGCGGCCTATCGAGAGCTGGCGGGGCAAATTGAACAGCCGCTGCATCTGGGTATTACCGAGGCAGGTGGCTTTCGCCCGGGCACAGTGAAGTCGGCGATAGGTCTAGGGATGTTACTGGCAGATGGTATTGGTGATACAATTCGCGTCTCACTTGCGGCGGATCCCGTGGAGGAGATAAAGGTTGGTTTTGATATCCTCAAAAGTCTGCATTTGCGCAGCAAAGGAATCAATTTAATCGCCTGCCCATCCTGCTCACGGCAAAATTTTGATGTTATCTCTACAGTCAATGCATTGGAGTCGCGTATTGAAGATATCCTTGAACCGATGAGCGTAGCGGTCATTGGCTGTGTTGTTAACGGCCCTGGTGAGGCGCGTGAGGCAGACCTCGGCTTGACTGGGGGGCAACCTAATTTGCTTTATATTAATGGTGAACCTGATAGTAAATTGGGTAACGAAGAGTTGGTTGATCGGTTAGAAGCGCAGATCCGTCAGCAGATTGAGAATAGAAAGAAGCAATAGATTATAGAGTAGTTTCGGAGTAATTTTTGGCACAACAGGTTAAAGCAATTCGGGGGATGAATGACATCCTGCCGGAGAATATCCATTACTGGCACCGCATTGAAGGAACCGTTCGCTCACTTCTTGGGCGTTACGGTTATGGCGAAATTCGCATGCCGGTTATTGAGAAGACTGAGCTCTTTAAGCGCTCTATCGGTGAGGTAACCGATATTGTTGAGAAGGAGATGTATACCTTCAATGACCGGAATGATGAGAGCCTTACCATGCGCCCTGAGGGGACTGCCGGTTGTGTCCGTGCGGCGATTGAGAATGGACTATTGCACAATCAGACGCACCGCCTCTGGTATCAAGGGGCGATGTTTCGCTATGAGCGCCCACAAAAGGGACGTTACCGCCAGTTTCACCAGATTGGTGCCGAGGTTTTCGGTATGGATGGCCCCGATATTGATGCGGAGCTGATTTTGTTATCGGCACGACTCTGGCGTGAGCTGGAAATTGACTCAATGGTAACCTTGCAGCTCAACTCTCTGGGTAGCTCAGAGTCACGGGTTATTTACCGTGATAAGCTGACTAGCTACCTGAGTGAGCGTAAAGATCAGCTTGATGAAGATAGCCTACGTCGACTCGAATCTAATCCACTGAGAATTCTTGACAGTAAGAATCCTGCGATGGCGGAGCTGATTGCCAATGCGCCCAAGCTGACAGAAGAGCTAGATGATGAGTCAAAGCAACATTTTGATGAACTCTGTCGCATTCTTGACGCTGCTGGGCTCAAATATGAGATCAATCCCTGTCTGGTGCGGGGGCTCGATTATTACAGCAAGACGGTCTTTGAATGGGTAACCGATGCACTCGGTGCTCAGGGAACCATCTGTGCCGGGGGGCGTTATGATGGGCTGGTAACTCAGTTGGGTGGTAAAGAGACCCCCGCAGTGGGCTTTGCTATGGGTATTGAGCGCCTTGCAGTGATGATGCAAGAGAGCGGTATCGAGGGCAAAGATCACTATCCTGATGCTTATCTGGTTCAGGTTGGCGAGAGGGCAATGCAACAGGGTATGATCATCGCTGAAAAATTGCGTGATGCACTACCTGGACTTAGGCTGATCACTCACTGTGGTGGTGGCAGTTTTAAGAGTCAGTTTAAGAAGGCAGATAAGAGCCATGCCCGATTCGCCCTCATTTTGGGTGATGATGAGATCGATAAGGGTGAAATTGGTATTAAACCGCTTAGAGCCGGTGATGGTGAGCAGAAGATGCTCCCAATTAATGCAGCAATCGAATTTTTACAACAACAGATTTAGTAGAATTAAGCAGGGGTTAAAACGTGGAAATTTACCAGACAGAAGAAGAGCAGGTCGATGCCATCAAGGCGTGGTGGGACAAGAATGGCAAGAGTACGCTGGTCAGTATTGTCATTGTTCTAGCCAGTGTGTTTGGTTGGAATAACTGGCAGGAACACCAGAATACGCTTTCTGAATCGGCCTCATCACGTTATCAGATGATGCTCTCGCAGATTGCCACCGATCCCGATGGTGCAGTAGCCATGGGAGAGTCTCTGAAGCAGGAATTCAAAGGGACACACTATTCGGTTCTGGCCGCATTAATGAGTGCCAAAATAGAAGTGGAACGAAATAAACTGGATGCGGCAGCTGTTCAGCTAGAGTGGGCTGCAAAGCAGAGTGACAACCCCGCTTTTGTCGATTTGGCAAATAGTCGATTGGCACGGGTTTTACTGGCTAAGGGAGATGCCGATAAGGCTCTTGCACTGCTATCAAAGATCAAGAGCGATAAGTTTAGTGGCCTCTCTTCTGAGATTAAAGGTGATATCTATATTACTCAAGGTAGT
>JAOTST010000126.1 GCA_029864785.1 Chromatiales bacterium
ATCTTCACCAATCTCACCCGCGATCATCTCGACTACCATGAGACCTTTGAGCACTACGGTGCGGCCAAGGCAAAGCTATTTGCGATGACAGGGTTGAAGTGTGCGGTGATCAATATTGATGATCGTTTTGGTCAAAAATTGATGACCGAAATTGGTGATGATATCGATCTCTATAGCTATAGCGTTGATGACCCTGATGCAGCCATCTATGCCTCTGATCTCCAGTTAACCCAGCAAGGCATCTCAATGCATGTGGTGACGCCATGGGGTGAGGGTGAATTGAGTTCGCAGCTGATGGGTCGCTTTAACGCCTCTAATCTACTTGCGGCACTTGCTGGAGTAGTTCTTTCAGATATTGATTTTGATACGGCACTTAAACGGCTTTCAAAAGCCTCTACCGTAGCGGGTCGAATGCAGTCGTTTAGTGTAGATAATAATCCACTCGTGGTAGTCGATTTTGCCCATACCCCCGATGCTCTTGAGCAGGCACTGGGTGCACTTAAAGGGCACTGTCAGGGAGAACTCTGGGCGGTGTTTGGTGCAGGTGGTGATCGTGATCGCTCCAAGCGCCCTGAGATGGGTAAAGTAGTCGCCAAAATTGCCGATCACATCGTGGTCACCAGTGACAATCCTCGCGGAGAAAATCCACAACAGATTATTCATGAGATCGAGAAGGGGATCCCCTCAGATTGTTCATCTCATATTGAAGAGAATCGCCGTACAGCGATTGAGTATGCACTTGCAGAAGCGAAGCCTGAGGACATCGTACTGGTGGCCGGCAAGGGACATGAGACGGGGCAGATATTTGCCGACCGCACCATTGAGTTTAGTGACCTTAAGGTGGTTGCAGAAATTCTGGGAGTGGAGTCATGAACGATAAACGCATCGGTCTACAGGCAACCATCTCCGAGATCGCCGATTGGGTTGGCGCAGAACTGAATGGTGCGATTAATATCGCGGGCGTTAGCAGTGATACCCGAACCATTGAGCGCGGCAATCTCTTTATTGCACTGCGTGGCCCGAATCATGATGGCCATCAACATCTTCAAATGGCACTTGAGAAAGGTGCCGTTGCCGCGCTGGTTGATCATCAGCAAGATATCGATATTCCTCAAATTGTCGTGGCCGATACGCGTATCGCACTGGGACACCTTGCCGCCCGTTGGCGACAACAGTGTGACACGCCCATCGTAGCGATTACGGGTAGTAATGGTAAGACGACGGTCAAGGAGATGGTCGCTTCGATCTTGAGTCAGGTGGGGCAGACTTGGTCGACCCCCGGTAATTTCAATAATGATATTGGTGTGCCCCTCACTCTGCTCAAACTGGAGAGAGGAGATCGCTATGCAGTGATTGAGATGGGTGCCAACCACTCCGGAGAGATCGACTACCTCACCCATATTGCACAACCTCAGGTGGCGGTAATCACCAACGCCTCTGAAGCGCATTTGGAGGGATTTGGTTCACTTGCGGGTGTGGTTAAAACCAAGGGTGAAATATTTGACGGCCTTACAGATGACGGGGTGGCGATCATTAATCGTGATGACCCTCATGCCGACGAGTGGCTAGCGATGAATCAGAATCGCAGAGTCATCACCTTTGGCTTGGGAGGCGATGCAGATATTAATAGTGCGCCCTATGAAATACCGCTTTTAGGTCAGCACAACCAACTCAATGCCTGTGCCGCGATCGCCGCAGCGACTGCGCTCAATGTGAGTGATGAGGCTGTTGCAGCAGGATTACGTGCACTCAAACCCGTTAAGGGTCGCTTGCAACTGCGTAAGGGAATCAATGGTGCCACAGTGATCGATGATAGTTACAACGCTAATCCCTCGTCGCTCTATGCTGGGCTCAATGTGCTCTCTGGATTTGATGGTCTGCGTCTGCTCGCGCTGGGTGATATGGGTGAGTTGGGCAGTGCAAGTGAACAGGCTCACAGCGATGCGGGCACTGCCGCCAAAGAATTTAATATCGATCAACTCTTTGCATCGGGTTCGTTGAGTCAGCTTGCAGCCAAGAGTTTTGGTGAGGCCGGACACTTTTATCAACAGCAAGATAAGCTAATCGATGCGCTACGTCCGCTCATGAAAAGTAATACCACGCTGTTGGTGAAAGGTTCGCGTAGCAGCCATATGGACCGTGTTGCCGATGCACTGTGTGAGGGGGTGAGCTAGATGTTGCTCTATCTATTTGATTACCTGAGCCAGTTCCATAGCGGCTTTAATATGTTCCAGTATCTGACACTGCGTGCAATTTTAGGAACGCTTACTGCGCTGTTGATTGCTTTGCTGATTGGCCCAAAGTTTATCCGCAAGTTGAGCCACCATCAGGTCGGACAATTTGTGCGAGATGATGGTCCTGAGTCGCATCTGTCTAAGAGTGGTACGCCGACGATGGGCGGATTGTTAATCCTCTTTTCGATTACGATTTCAACCCTGTTGTGGGCCGATCTGGAAAATCGCTTTATCTGGATTGTGCTGTTGACCACGCTGGCATTCGGATTGGTCGGTGGTATTGACGACCTGAAAAAGGTTGCTAACAAACACTCCGATGGACTCAAGGCGCGTCATAAATATCTGTGGCAATCGATCCTTGCTCTGACCGCAGCCGTCGTACTCTATCTAACCGCGCATGTGCCCGCCGAACTGGAACTAATTCTTCCATTCTTTAAAAACTTTGTGCTGCCACTGGGTCTTGGTTATATCTTATTGACCTACTTTGTGATCGTTGGCAGTTCTAATGCGGTCAACCTCACTGATGGCCTTGATGGTCTGGCAATTATGCCAACGGTAATGGTGGCGGGTGCTTTAGGAATCTTTGCCTACGCCACCGGCCATCTCTACTACTCCGACTATTTGGCGATTCCCTATGTGCCAGGTGTTGGTGAGGTGGCGGTGATCTGCGGTGCGATTGTTGGTGCAGGCCTTGGATTTTTATGGTTCAACACCTATCCCGCACAGGTCTTTATGGGTGATGTGGGTTCGCTCGGACTTGGTGCTGCATTGGGAATTATCGCGGTGGTTGTGCGACAGGAATTTGTTCTCTTCATCATGGGTGGTGTCTTCGTGATGGAGACTGTCTCGGTGATTTTACAGGTGGCGAGCTTCAAGCTCACCGGTAAGCGTATTTTCAGAATGGCTCCTATTCATCACCACTTCGAGTTGAAGGGGTGGGAGGAGCCGAAGGTGATCGTCCGCTTCTGGATCATCACTGTATTTCTGGTGCTGTTGGGTCTGGCAACGTTGAAGATTCGGTAATGGCAATGAGTGCTCAAATAGTTCACCCACAAACTGAAACCTACACACTAGTTGTAGGTCTCGGTGCGACCGGTCTCTCGGTTGCGCGTTTCCTTGCTAAGCAGGGTGGACGAGTTGTGGTTGTTGATAGCCGAGAGTTACCCCCCAATACTAAACGGTTGGAGCCAGAGTTTGAGTGTCACTTTGGACCATTCAGTGAAGATCTATTCATCAGTGCAGAATTGGTTATCCTAAGCCCCGGTATTGCCCCTGATGAGCCGGTGGTGAAAGCGGCGATCGATGCAGGTGTTGAGGTGATCGGCGATATTGAACTCTTCGCACGTCACGCCAAATCCCCTGTGGTCGGTATCACCGGATCTAACGGTAAGAGCACCGTCACCACCCTGCTCGGAGAGATGGCAAAAGAGGCCGGAATCAACGTGGCTGTCGGTGGCAATATCGGTACCCCTGCGCTTGATCTCATTAGCTCACCTGAACCCGATATCTATGTACTAGAACTTTCCAGTTTCCAACTGGAGGTGAGCCAGTCATTGGAGTGCGCCACTGCGGTGGTGCTCAATGTGAGCGAGGATCATCTCGACCGTCACTATACTGTTGCCCACTATGCCGGCATTAAAGAGCAGGTCTACCACGGTGATGGAGTGATGGTGATCAATCGTGATGATTCTCTGGTAGATGCTATGGCTGATGAGACTAGAGATGTTGTTAGCTACGGACTTGATAGTGCTCCCTCCACGAACGATTATGGCGTACAGGTTATTGATAGTGAGCGCTGGTTGATGCGCGGTGATAGACGTTTGATTAGTGAGTCAAAACTCAAAACAGGCGGTCGACATAATCTATCTAATGCACTCGCTGCGCTCGCCCTAGGCGAGGCTGTAGACATTTCTGAAGATGCGATGCTAAGTGTACTGAAAAAATTTACGGGTCTACCCCATCGCTGCGAGTGGATTGCAGAGATCGCGGGTGTTGCATGGTACAACGACTCCAAGGGGACTAATGTTGGGGCGACCGTTGCGGCACTTGATGGACTGCCTCAGAAGCAGGTGGTCTTGATTGCGGGTGGCCAAGGCAAAGGTGCCGATTTTGCACCGCTTAAAGAGGTTATTTCAAAACGGGCACGGGCCGTTATTTTGATTGGTGAAGATGCGCCGTTAATTGAAGAGGCCATTGCCGGAGCGGCGCAAATTTTTCACGCAGAGAGTCTACAACAGGCGGTCGAACTGGCCTCTGAAAATGCCCTCGTGGATGAGGCCGTACTCTTCTCGCCAGCCTGTGCCAGTTTCGATATGTTTGCCAGTTATATTGACCGCGGGGAACAGTTTGTAGCGGCCGTACGAGGGCTGGAACGATGAGTGCCGTGGCAACAGTAAATCAACTCGATTTCAATTTTATGGGCCAATCTATTCGGATAGATTGGCCACTGCTACTGTTGGTAGTATCCATAGTGACGCTAGGACTGGTGATGATCAGTTCTGCATCTGTGGGGGTTTCTGAAAAGCTCAGTGGTGAGCCGACGCACTACTTTGTTAGACAGCTGATCTATGTGGCCGCGGGGATGGGATTTGCCATTGTGGCATGGGCTATTCCTACGAAGGTGATTTCAAAATTGGGACCAGTTTTGTTGTTGGCTGCGGCTCTAGCTCTGGCCGTGGTCTTTATTCCCGGTATTGGTAAAACGGTTAATGGCAGCACCCGCTGGATCGCTCTGGGTGCGATTAATCTACAGGTATCTGAAGTCGTTAAACTCGCCTTTATTATCTATCTCGCTGAGTATCTGGTTCGGCGTGGTGAGATGGTGCGAGAGAGTATTCACTGTTTCCTTAAACCAATGCTATTAGTGGTTGGTTTTTCAATTCTACTGCTGCTGCAACCGGATTTTGGCGCGACGGTTGTCCTGATCACCACGGTGATGGGGATGTTCTTTCTGTACGGGGTACGGTTGTGGATATTTGCAGGCATGGTTGCGGTTGCAGGCGCCGGGATGGCAACGCTGGCGATCACCTCGCCCTATCGAATGGAGCGATTGACCGCATTTCTTAACCCCTGGGCCGATCCTTTTAATAGTGGCTTTCAGTTGACTCAGGCGTTGATCGCCTTTGGTCGCGGAGAGTGGTTTGGTGTAGGTCTTGGCGGGAGTGTACAGAAACTTTTTTATCTACCCGAGGCGCATACTGATTTTGTCTACTCCGTTATTGCCGAGGAGCTTGGCATGTTGGGCGCAGGTATCGTCGTACTGCTATTTGTATTGCTTGTTGGCAGAATCTTTCATATTGGGCAGCAGGCTGAGCGTAGTGGAATGATCTTTGGAGCTTA
>JAOTST010000127.1 GCA_029864785.1 Chromatiales bacterium
CCGAAATCCTGCATTATGGAGTAGAGTAGTTCAACCATTGTGCTAGACCTTACCTATCTCAAATTGGCCATCAACACCAAATCCCATCGATTCAGATGTACCCGCTGCCAACACAAAGCTGCCATCAGTAACCGACTCATCAAGTTCCATTTTTATATTTCTGGATAGCGCACCTTGTGACAGCGTGACCTCTCCCTCATCGACAACGCCCAGCTTAGTAGCTGTTGCACTATTGAGTCTCAGCTTGTGAGCAGCAGCCGCACTCTCGGTTGCCTGTAGTGCATCAGAACGACGTACCATGCCACTATTATGGTAGAGCGAAGGTGCCACAATACGCTGGAGTGTCGCGGTGGTTGAGGCTGAATCGACCTTAGCGACACTTAGAGGGCGATACTCAATATTTTCACACGCAGTCTGTAACTCGGTATAGACATCATCAACGGAAAGATACTCAAAACCGTTGATGTCAAAAAGATTCCCCATCACGCGCAAAATCTTCCATGCGGGACGCGCCTCGCCAGGAGGATTAACCGCTGCGCTGAAACGCTGCCATGTTCCCTCAAGGTTGACCGCACTACCGGCCGACTCAAAGGTGGTCGCAATCGGCAGCATTACATCTGCGCTCTGGCGCATCTGTTCACTATCAAATGCGCTCAACGCAACGACAAAACCGCTATTTTCAAGCCCTTTCAGTGCCGTTGCAGAATCGGCTGAATCTAATTCAGGCTCGGTGTTGAGCAGGATCAAACCTTTCAAACCTGATGCCATCATCGCGCGCCAATCCATTCCGGCCTTTTCAATCTCTTGACCGGCAACACCACGATGAGAAACTGCACCAGCCATCGTTGCGCCTACTGCGTTACCCGCAGGGTCAAGCAGTGCCAGCTTACTGTCGCTCATCTCGGCAATGGCCGCAGCCAGTTGTCGAATTTGTGCAAAGTCAGAGGCGGCATAGGCCATTGCGCCGACCATCACCGTGGTGGCACTCCCCTCTTTAAGCTCTTTGGCAATCGCTTCGCTCTGTTGATTTGTCTCTACGGCATCGATCACCGAGGCATATTCCGCAGGTGCAGTCGCACCGAGTGCGGTCAGAGACTTGGCTACCGCTGCCAGAGCATTCGCAATCTGGCCTGGAGCAACAACAATCTGCTCAGAACTCTTCATATGTAGATCGACATCGACCGAAGCGATAGAAGAGATTTTCGCTCGGCCATGACGTACCGCCTTGCGTAGACGATGGGCAATCAGTGGCATTTCCGAACGCAGATCAGAACCTATGAGCAGTACAGAATCACTCTTTTCGAGTTCAGCTATCGTCTGACCTAGCGATGGGAAGCTTGGATCGCTGACTGAATCAGAGAAATCATTTTGTTTGAGACGGTAGTCGATGTTGGAACTACCAACACCGCGCATAAATTTCTGTAACAGATAGTACTCTTCATTGGTCGACTCACCACCGGCAAGGGCACCCAACTGTTCAGCACCATGTTGTTTGGCAATCTTCTGTAGCGATTCGGCAGCAAAGGTGAGCGCATCATCCCAACCAACCGTCTGCCACTCGCCATTGCGTTTAATCTGCGGCTGAGTCAGACGATCCGCATGCTTTAGTGCGCGATAACTATAACGGTCACGATCAGAAATCCAGCACTCGTTGATCGACTCATTTTCACGCGGAACCACACGCATCAGTTCATCACGACGTACATCAAGTCGCAGATTGGTTCCCAGTCCATCGTGTAGTGAAACGCCATCGTGGTGAGTCAGCTCCCATGAACGGGCATGGAAGCGGAACGGTTTTGAGGTCAGTGCGCCAACGGGGCAGAGATCAATCACATTACCCGAGAGTTCTGAGCTGACACTGCCGCGCAGATAGGTGGCAATGTGCATATGTTCGCCGCGACCAGGGGCTCCCAGCTCCATCTGTCCTGCGATCTCCTGTCCGAAACGGACACAGCGGGTGCATTGAATACAACGATTCATGTCGGTGGAAATGAGCGAGCCGAGATCGGGATCAACAACGACCCGTTTCTCTTCCGCATATTCGGAGGTGTCGTTACCAAATCCAACGGCCACATCCTGCAGTTCACACTCGCCGCCCTGATCACAAATGGGGCAGTCGAGCGGATGGTTGATCAACAAGAATTCCATCACTGCTCGTTGGGCGGAAATCGCCTTGGGTGAACGAGTGTGGACCACCATCCCCTCACCCACCGGAGTGGCACAAGCAGGAAGTGGCTTACCCATCTTCTCAACCTCAACCAGACACATGCGGCAACTGGCGGCTAGCGATAGTTTACTGTGGTAGCAGAAGCGCGGAATGCTGATAGCTGCATTATCTGCGGCTTCAAGCAACATCGTCCCTTCCGGAACCTCTAACGCCTGACCATTGATTTCAATATTGATCATTACGACCCCACCTGGCACTTTTTGTGCTCGATGTGATATTCAAACTCTTCACGGAACTGTTTTACAAAGCTCTGAACCGGCATCGCCGCAGCCTCACCGAGGGCACAGATGGTATGACCCGAGATCTTGCCAGCCACTCCGAGCAGTTGGTCGAGATCTTCAGGACGACCTTCACCGTGCTCAATACGATGGACGATACGTGAAAGCCAACCGGTGCCTTCACGGCAGGGGGTACACTGTCCACACGACTCTTCAAAATAGAAGTGTGAGAGTCGAGAAAGCACTTTAACCATGCAGGTTCCTTCAGCAATCACAATCACCGAACCAGCGCCGAGCATCGAACCCGCCTTGGAGATCGAGTCGTAATCCATATCCATCGCCATCGCCTGCTCAGGAGTGAGCACCGGCGTTGAGCTTCCGCCAGGAATGACCGCCTTGAGCTTGCGTCCATCAAGGACACCACCGGCCATCTCTAGTAGATCGGCAAACGAGGTACCCATCGGCACCTCATAGTTGGCTGGCTTGTTGACGTGGCCCGAGACAGAGAAGATCTTACTTCCGCCATTGTTTGGCTTTCCGAGATCGAGGAACCACTGACCGCCATTTTTGAGGATCATCGGAACCGAGGCGAGGGTCTCAGTATTATTGATGGTCGTCGGACGACCATAGAGTCCGAAACTTGCAGGGAACGGCGGCTTGAAGCGCGGCTGCCCCTTCTTGCCCTCGATCGATTCAAGCAGCGCAGTCTCTTCACCGCAGACATAGGCTCCACCACCGAGGTGGACATCAATATCGAACTCAAAGCCAGAGCCTTGAATATCGCTACCCAACAGACCTGCCGCACGCGCTTCTTCAATGGCACCCTGGAAACGCTCATAGGGTTCCCAGAACTCACCACGAATATAGTTATAACCCTTGCTGGCGCCAATGCAGTAACCGGCAATTGCCATCCCCTCCACCAACTGATGGGGGTTATAACGCAGAATATCTCTATCTTTGCAGGTACCGGGCTCACCCTCGTCGGAGTTACAGACGATGTACTTCTGTCCCTCGGCATCACGCGGCATAAAAGTCCACTTAAGACCCGTCGGGAAACCAGCACCACCTCGACCACGTAGGGCAGAGGTCTTGAGCTGATCAATCAGTTCACTGACCGGCGTCTGCTCTTTAAGGATTTTTTTGAGTACCTCGTAACCACCGTTGGCGACATAGGTGTCGAGCGTCCAGCTATTATCAAGGTGTATCGTTCTAAGACAGGTTTCGTTGGCCATGATTACAGACTTCCCCCGCTCTCAATCGTCTCGATAATCGAGTCCAGTAACTCCGGAGTCAGGTTCTCGTGATATGAACGTCCAACCTGCATCATCGGCGCATTGACACACGCCCCAAGGCATTCGACCTCTTTAAGGGTATATCGACCATCTTCTGTAGTCTCACCCAGTTTGATACCCAGACGATTTTCGAGATGACTCACCACCTCATCAGAACCGCGCAACATGCAGGAGATGTTGGTGCAGATCGAGATTTTGTGTCTGCCGACTGGACTGCGCTCATACATCGAGTAGAAGGTGGCTACTTCATAGGCCTCAATCGGCTCCATGTCGAGATAGACAGCAACAGCCTCAATCAGCTCATCGCTGATCCAACCACCATTTTGATCCTGGGCAATTCTGAGTCCAGCCATCACCGCCGACATCTGACGGCCTTCTGGATATTTGGCGATCCAGCTATCCAACTCTGCCAGAGAGTCGGTATTGAGGAGATTCGATGGATTAATTTGTTTGGTAGACATTAGCGGTCAATCTCTCCAAATACGATATCTTGGGTTCCAATAACAGAGACCACGTCGGCAAGCATGTGGCCGCGAACCATCTCGTCAAATGCTGAGAGGTGGGCAAAACCGGGGGCACGAATCTTCATACGGTACGGTTTGTTGGCACCATCAGAGACCATGTAAATACCGAATTCACCCTTGGGATGTTCAACCGCAGCATAGGCCTCGCCTTCGGGCACCGTGAAGCCCTCACTAAAGAGCTTAAAGTGGTGGATCAACTGCTCCATCCCCTCTTTCATCTCGGTACGCTTGGGCGGTGCAACTTTATGATCTGTGGTAATGACTGGACCGGGATTTTCACGCAGCCACTTAACACACTGCTTAATAATTCTGTTCGACTGGCGCATCTCTTCAACACGCACCAGATAGCGATCATAGTTGTCGCCCTCTTTACCCACAGGGATATCGAAATCGAGCTTATCGTAGACCGCATAGGGCTGCTTCTTACGCAGATCCCACTCAATACCCGAACCACGTAGCATGGGGCCGGTCATTCCCAGCTGTAGGGCACGTTCAGGAGTTACGACACCAATCCCAACCAGACGCTGTTTCCAGATGCGGTTGTCGGTGAGCAGGGTCTCAAATTCATCAATATTGGTGGGGAAGCGCTTGGTAAAGTCTTCGATAAAGTCGAGCAGCGAGCCCTGGCGATTATCATTAAGTGCCGCAAGCTCCTCCTCACTATGGTATTTGGTCGCGTCGGTAGCAAATTTGGGCATCTGCTCAGGTAGATCACGATAGACCCCGCCTGGACGGTAGTAGGCCGCATGCATTCTTGCCCCGGAGACCGCCTCGTAGCAGTCCATCAGATCTTCACGATCACGGAAGGCATAGAGGAATATCGCCATCGCGCCCACATCAAGGCCGTGCGTTCCCAACCACATCAGGTGGTTAAGAATGCGGGTGATCTCATCAAACATCACTCGAATATATTGGGCACGCTCAGGCACTTCGATATTGAGCATCTTCTCCAGCACCATGCAGTAGGCGTGTTCGTTACTCATCATCGAGACATAGTCGAGACGATCCATATAGGGAAGAGACTGCAGATAGTGTTTGGTCTCGGCCAGCTTCTCGGTTCCCCGGTGAAGCAGCCCCACATGGGGATCGGCGCGCTCGACCACCTCACCATCGAGCTCAAGGATCAGGCGCAGTACGCCATGGGCCGCTGGATGCTGGGGACCAAAGTTGAGTGTGTAGTTACGAATCTCGGACACGACTATTTCACCTTCTCAACTGCTGCAACCATGTAACGATGGTCATCACGAATCACCTTGGGGATCTGGTCACGCGGGTCGATGGA
>JAOTST010000128.1 GCA_029864785.1 Chromatiales bacterium
CATAGATGGAGAGCATGGTGAGTGCCACGTGGACATTTTCAAGAATGTTGTTGTGGCTCAACATCACGCCTTTGGGGCGTCCAGTCGTTCCTGATGTATAGACGACGGTGGCTAGTGAGTTTGGATCGCTACTCTCTAAAGTGATCTCTGGAGGGATGTGGGGAAGCACCTCACAAAGAGGGGTAACTGTGCAAAATTCACCTTCAGTATCTTCTCCTCCATCCTGAATAAAGACATTTTGTAGAGTGGTATCTTCATCGATGGTCGGGGCGATGCGCTTCCAGCGCGCCACATCCTGAAGCAGTAGACACTTTACCGCGGCATCTTTAATGATGTAGGCGATATTGTCGGCGCGGTCATCGGTATAGAGTGGAATGATCACCAGGCCAAGGCCGAGAGCGGCCTGTTCAAAGGAGATCCATTCAACCCCATTTTTAAGGCTTAGCGCAACACGATCACCTATTCCTAAGTTCTCTTTCTTGAGAACAGCCTGCCAACGTGCGATAGAGTCGGACATCTCTCGCCAACTAAAATCTTCCCACTGCTCCGTATGACGATTAAATTGGGTATAGGCGACTTTGTCGGGTGAGCGCTTGGCGCGAACATTAAAAAGGCCATGAAGCGTCTTTGCTTCATCGATGTAAATAAGGTTTTCTCTATGCTGTTCCACAAGCACTCCTGCCTATTATGTTATTTTTATTTTAATCGAGATCGACTCCAAGACGATGAGCAACCTCTTCGTAAGCTTCGACCACGCCACCGAGTCCTTGACGGAAACGGTCTTTATCGAGCTTTTCACGGGTATCGATATCCCACAATCGGCAGCCATCGGGAGTGAACTCATCACCGAGTAGAACTTCACCGTTGTAGCGGCCAAACTCAAGTTTGTAATCAACGAGTATCATGTTGGCATCTTTAAAGAGTTTGCTAAGAATGTCATTCACTTGGAAGGTGAGTGCTTTCATTTTCTCTATCTCATCTTCATTGGCCCAGCCAAAAGTTTTGATGTGGTAGTCGTTGATCATGGGGTCATGTAATTCGTCATTTTTAAGGAAGAATTCAAAGGTCGCTGGGATGAGATCCATACCATCTTCAACGCCCAGACGTCGCACTAGCGAACCGGTAGCAATATTACGGATAACACACTCAACCGGCATCATATCGAGATTTTTAACCAGACACTCGTCATCTGCGATAATTTTATCGTGCTGGGTTGGAATACCCGCCTCTTCAAGTTTTTGCATAATGAAGGCATTAAACTTGTTGTTGACGATGCCCTTGCGTTCAAGCTGTTCAATTTTCTCGCCGTCAAAGGCGGAGGTATCGTTGCGAAAGTGGAGAATCAGTCGCTCAGGATCGTCGGTAGTGTAGACCGATTTAGCCTTACCTCTATAGAGTTCTGCTCTCTTTTCCATGGTGAATCATAGCCTCAATATTAATAGTGAATGGTGAAATTATAGCGATTTAATATGTTAAATAGGAACCTTATATGGAAATTTCGCACCAGTCGAGTCCTAGCTCTTGATCGGCAACAATAATCTGCTCTTTAGGGCGTTGGCAGGCGTTATTTAGTGCATTGATCGCATGCTCTGGGCGGTTGTTTTTCTCACTCAGATGAGCCACAACAAGATGTTGCAGGCGACCAGTATCAATTTTTTTGAGTAGTGCTGCAGATTGTTGATTATTGAGATGCCCCAAATCACTGTTTACACGAGCCTGTAAGCTGGGTGGATAGGGACCTTCTCGTAACATCTGTAGATCGTGGTTGGCCTCCAGAATGAGGGCGTCGCATCCATCTAGGTTCTCTTCAATATGCGGAGTGATCATGCCAGTATCGGTCAAAACCCCCAGCTTTTTACCACTATTCTGGAAGGTAAACTGGCACGCTTCTCGGGCATCGTGAGGCACTGGAAAAGGGGTGATAGTCAGATCGCCAATAGTGAATGGTGAGTGGCAACAGATGAAGTGGTGTTGAGGGATATTCCCCATGCGGTGGGGTATCCAACTGCCTCGCGTCATGTAGACGGGGATATGGTATTTACGTACAAACGGCCCAATTCCCGATATATGATCGCCATGCTCGTGGGTGACTAGAATGGCACTCAATTCAGCGGGCTTGGTCCCCACGCGTTCAAGACGTCGTTCGGTCTCTTTTATCGTAAAACCACAGTCGAGCATGATAGTGGTTGAGTCGGATTGAATGAGCGTCGCATTCCCTTTGCTACCGCTTCCAAGTATGGCGAACCGCATTGTTGATATGCTAGATATGGTCTCTAATAGCCTTGAGAACGTACACTTTTTTGGCAGGACTCATTGTCTCACCGGTGATTGATATTACGCTCTGCTCGCCTTTCGATTCGATATGAACCTCAAAGGGTTTTCCCTTCTTAATTTTATCGCCAAATATATAGCGATCCAGTGGGCCACGTTTTGCATCGAGGTCTTCCAGGAAGTCAACCTCCGTTACAAAGTAGATGCCCTTGGCACGATCTTGATCACTGATAAGAATACTAGCCTTTTCAAGAGCGATACCGACCCTACGCCAGGTTCGTTTAAAATCTTCTGCAATAATCAGACTTTCGTTATTGATGTTGTATTTGGATACACGTTTTTTATTTACTGAGAGCTTGCTTTGTTCTCTATCGAGATAGTCAGCAATTTGGTGAAGAAATTCGACCTCAAGATCTTTGTCGCGTTCACGGCTGATCCATTTAGGCTTATCCCCACCCGTATCTGTTGCGATGGCACCGTAGTGGGTAATGTAGATCTCCAGTTTTTTAGAATCTTTTTCCGCTTTTTCAATTCTCAGGCGAAACTTATTTTTGGTATCGGATGCAAAGCGCTGATCATCACCAACAAACCATGATGTTTCGATAATGCCATGCGCCTTGTTTTTAACTCGCAGCTTAATCTGAGTCTCTTGCCAGAATTTTAGCAAGTTACCCCATATATTTTCAGGATTGCCCGTTACCCGAATCCAGTAGTTATCGCCATCGCGTAGTAGCTCAACATACTCGGGTTCTTGCAGGACTCGTTTCTCTATGACCTGTGAAGAGCGAGTGATATTGGGCTCAGGAATAACGAGCAGCCCAGAGTCTTTTGGTACACTTAAATTAGGCGGAATTTCGAGTGCAGCAGGACTTTCACTTAAGACACTCTGTTTATCTTTGCCAAAGCCAAAATATGAGCAGCCTGTGAGCAGAGAGAGGGAGAGAACTATTCCTACCAGTTTCAAATAAGACATCTAGGTTAGAGTGCTCCAGCTGTAACGATTGCATCGCGTAATGGTTGATGGAACTCTGTGGCCAATGGTGTGAGAGGAAGACGGATGCCCTCAGTGATTTTACCCATTTCGTACATTGCCCACTTCACTGGAATAGGGTTGGCTTCAAGGAAGAGGTTCTTGTGCAGCGCAAGCAGTGTCTCGTTGATCGCATTGGCGGTCTCAAAGTCACCCTCAAGGGCGGCGGCCAGCATTTTATGCATCTTGGCGGGGGCCACATTAGCGGTCACCGAGATGCCGCCACGTGCACCAAGGCGAATCAGATCCAGCGTTGTGCCATCGTCGCCACTATAGACCTCCATACGGTCTCCAAGGCGGTTGATCAGTTCTTCACCACGAGCCATATCGCCCGTTGCATCCTTAATACCGACAATATTGCTGATATCGGCAAGACGCTCGGTGGTCTCATTCAACATGTCACATGCGGTACGCCCCGGTACGTTGTAGAGGATCTGTGGAATAGCGACCGTTTCAGCAATCATTTTATAGTGCTGATAGAGTCCTTCTTGTGAAGGTTTATTATAGTATGGGGTGACCAGTAGACAGGCATCAGCCCCCCCGGCCTTGGCACACTCAGTCAACATGATCGCCTCGCGAGTGGAATTGGCACCGGTACCGGCAATAACCGGAATCTTGCCCTCGACCATCGCTACGGTATCGGCGATCAGCTTGCAGTGCTCTTTTTCATCGAGTGTGGCCGATTCGCCCGTGGTACCGGCGATGACAATCGCGTCGGTACCGGCATCTAGATGAAACTCTACGAGCCCTTCGAGGCTCACGTTATCGACACCACCATCCTCATGCATGGGTGTGACGATGGCGACCATACTGCCTTGGAACATATCTGCAAAATATCCTAAATGGAGTGAGGAGCGAATGTTACTTGTCAGGGTGGGGTAAAACAAGCGTGATAACGAGAATTATTGGCGATTTTGCTTCTGTGACAGGCCGGTTTCAGATAACCTTAATCACTCTTGTTTGTTTTAAGATTATGGATAGTGCCTTGCACGTCCAGTAGAGGAGCTAAAGGATGTCAAACAACCACTATCTGGTGATCTCGGCGATAGGCAGTGATCGTCCCGGCCTGGTCGATCAACTCACTCAACCGATTCAAGAGAGTAGCGGTAATATTCTTGATAGTCGAATGACGGTGTTGGGCGGTGAGTTTGCCATTTTGATGCTGGTTGAGGGTGGGTGGGATACCATTGCCCGTCTTGAGGAGTTGCTGTCAACCCTACAGGAGCCGATGGCACTGACGATTACAACTAAGCGAACCGAATCAAAACCGGCCACCGAGCCCGTTCTGCCCTATATGGTCAGTGTTGTTGCACTCGACCACCCTGGCATTGTTAATCAGCTCTCAGGATTCTTCTCAACTCGCCAGATCAATATCCAGAGCCTCGAAACCGATGGTTACCACGCCGCACACACCGGTACATCAATGTTTGCAGTTAATATGAATGTACAGATCCCCGCAAAGCAGTCGATCGTGGCACTGCGTACCGAGTTCTTTGAGTTTTGTGATGGGCTCAATCTAGATGCAATTCTGGAGCCGCTGAAGGGAAATTAGCCGCTCACCCTGAATGAACTACCAAGAATTTATGCTGATTTACGCTATTATGATAACAACGGGCGGAGAGAAGAGGGGGGTGTTGCGTGTCATTTAGATTTAAAATCACATTGCTGGTATCGATACTCTCCCTACTTCTATTGTCGCTCACATCCTATTTTTTCTACCAAATGGGCAACGATAGTCGACAGGCAGAGATTGATCAGCTGCGTTATCGGGTGAGTGACCACCTCAATCGAGCCGCCGCCATTCAGGCGGTTGAGCGAGGTGTCGGAAATACCATTGTTGGTGGTAATCGTAATTTGCTACCACTATTTCGCAAACTGCATACCCGTGGAGATGAACAGGTTGATCAGGCGGAGATTGTCGCAAAAAAAATTCTTGCGCGGGGCTTTATTGCTACGGACTTCGAGGAACGATTTACCAAATGGCAAAGGGATATGAAATCCTTCCATCTGCAGCGTTCTAATGTCGAAGCAGGAATTTCTGAATCGAAGGATTGGTTTGAAGCAGCCAGTCGCAATATAGAGAATGAGTTTGATCTGCGGGATTCCGCCTTTACGCCTCTCAATCTTCCGGAGGCGATTCTCTATGCCAATACAGTGCTGCGCCCAAATATTGCCACACTGGCAGAGTATGCCGGTCGAGAAAGAGGCGTCATCGGAAATGTTATTGCATCGGGTA
>JAOTST010000232.1 GCA_029864785.1 Chromatiales bacterium
ATGATGGAGCCTTAAATGCGGTACCGTAACCTGCCGTTAATCGCAGTGTGTCGCTGAGACCATATCCCCAGTCAATGTTTCCAGTTGTATGTCGTCCCAGTGCTCCAAAGTTATCACTACGCAGACTGACAAGGAGATCCTGATGAGCATAATTTTTTTGAATCTCAGCGAAAACGCCGATGACCGTACGTTCTGTTTCAGTGTAGCTGGTCTTGCTCTCTATCTTCTCGTCGGTTTGATCTATACCTGCAGTAAGTAATGCAGCGTCTGACAGAATGAAATCGTTCTGCCATGATAGCTGATTGCGTTTGGTGTGATATATCCCGCTCAAAACAGCATCTTTGTAGTGATCGCTATCATCAATGCTATTACTGGAACGTATACTCATGTCCCAGTTATTGAGAGGGGCTAAGCTAATCCCTCCACTAACGGTTTGCTGAGTCGTCTTCTTGATATAGGCACTGGTCTTTGTATAGCCGTCGTACTCTGTTGTACTTTTATTCTGGTAGGTGGCGATATTGAAGTGACTACGTTTAGAGAGTTTGTGCTGAAGGTTCATGGATACTCGTGCGACCTCATAGCCATCATTATCATCGTCGGCAGGGTCACTATTTTTAGAGACATTGGTACCATCGGTAGTCAGACTGCTTAGCGTTAACTGTATCTGTGTATTATCGTCACCCCCACTAACACCCACATCAACAGTTTTGGTGTTATAACTACCGTAACCAATGTTAATGTGAGTTTGCTCTTTCGAATCACCTTTTTTGGTAAAGATATGAATAACTCCACCTACGGCGCTTGAGCCATAAAGGCTAGAGCGTGGTCCTCTTACGATCTCTATTCGCTCAATGTGGCCGAGACCAATTTCTACTAAATCGGTACTCCCTGTTGTGGCAGATCCGAGCTGTACACCATCTACCAGCACCAGAATATGTTTAGAGCTGGTGCCACGAATATAGTAATTGCTACTCTGCCCATACCAGCCGGTTTCGGTAATATCCATGCCCGTACTGCCAGCCAATAACTCGGTAAGATTGTTTGCCTGAGAACGCTGTATATCTTTGCTGGTAATAACGGTGACAGGAACTAGTGCTTCGTCGGCACTCTGTGCTGTACGTGTGGCCGTTACAATAATGGGGGAAATCTCTTCAGCTACTATTGGCGTAGCGGTTGATAAGAGAGGTAACAGTAGAGGGGAGTATCTATAAAACTTCATTGCTTGCTTCCAAAAATTAACGCACACCCGCGCGCATAAAATGAAAAGCCAGAAGGAGAGGGAGGATAGAACGAAATTTTATTTCGTCGTCTGGGCCGCCCGCCACAGTACTGACTCGCTTTCGTTCAGGCCGGTCTCCGGGCTCACGATGAAGGTATAAATTACCTTGGGGTATTCGCCTTCCCATGCTCTTGGCACAGTGGCTGTGATGAATACCTGTCCATCGTTTACCGTTGCGGGGGCAGCTTCGGGATTGCTCTTCTGGAAGAAGATGCGCACCGAATTCCCGTTTAATTCCTCTCTGCAATAGCAGGTCTGGAACACCTGAAAACAGATGCTACTTTATCCTCAGTGCTACTTTGATGTCAATCTAACTGGTTTGATTGAAGGTTAAAGATGGTTCTGAAATAACTTAACCGTCGCTGCAATATTTGAGGGGAAGTAGTAGTGCAGATAGGATGCGGAGATACCTCTGTGGCGATAGATCACCTCGCCACGCCCGTTGGTGCGCCTATTCTCAGTTTCGCCTAACGGAGCGATCCGCATATCGATTTTCGAATGGTGAAAGGCGTGCCCTCGAAGCGCTCCTTCGGGCAAATGTGCGGTATGTAACCCCAGTCCGACTAATTTCGTTTGCATAAACCCATTACCGGGAAGGATGCCGCATAGCTTGGCCTGTTTACCTGATTTGTCGGTGAGGCTTTCAAGCAGGTAGAGCATCCCTCCGCACTCGGCAATAATAACTTTGTTCTTCATAACGTGGCTGCGTATAGCCTCGATAAGTTGACTATTTTGAGCGAGTTGATCGAGATAGAGTTCGGGATATCCTCCGGGAAGATAGAGGGCATCGACAGTTGGGAGAGTTTTATCTTCGAGAGGAGAGAAGAAGCAGAGTTCTGCTCCCAATTGTTTCAGTAGGTCGAGATTGGCTCGATAGATAAATGAGAAGGCACTGTCTCGTGCCACGCCGATGGTAACGCCTTGTAGAGAGGGCTTGATGATCGTTAGCTTGGGTGCGATGAAATCGACTAAGGGTGGCAGCCAATCCTTCAATGATTTTCCAATCATCGCCGCAGCCTGCTCTAAGCGAATATCGAGATCAGCAATCTCTTCTGCTTGAACGAGTCCCAGATGACGGCTGGGTAACGCTACCTCATCATCACGAAAAAGAGCCGCAATGACGGGTATATTATCCGCCACGCCTTCACTCAACATATCAAGGTGCGCAGTACTGCCAATGCGGTTGGCTATGACACCAGCAACGGTCAGGCTTGGTCGATAAGTTACCAGGCCGTGGGCAATGGCACCAAAGGTCTGAGCCATCGCCTTGGCATCGATTACAGGAACTACGGGAAGGTTGAACCGCTCGGCCAGATCGGCGCTGGAGGGGGTGCCATCAAAGAGCCCCATTACCCCCTCAACCAGAATTAGATCGGCCTCTTTTGCAGCTTCAAAAAGCAGTTTCTGGGACTCTTTCTCACCGACCATCCAGTTATCCAGTTGGTAGACGGGATTTCCTGATGCCTGCTCAAGAATCATGGGGTCGATAAAGTCAGGACCACTCTTAAAGCATCGAACCTTAAGCCCACAGTTGCGGTAATAGCGAGCCATGGCAGCGGTTACCGTCGTTTTTCCGTGGCCAGATGCGGGAGCTGCAATGAGGATAGCTGGGCAAGAGTTATTCATCATTCAGGGATATAGTATCGTCCCTTAGCGGAGTTCAGTTCGATGAGTGGGTAGTGGTAGAGCTCGCTCAAATTTTTAGTGTTCAGGATCTCTTCGCTAGCGCCAGCAAGCCATCGCCCATCCCCATAAAGAAGCAAGGTGTGTGTGCTCCAGCGCAGAGCTATATTAGGATCGTGAAGAACCATTAAAATCGTTTTTTTCTGTTGAGAGAGCGAGCAGATTTCCTCTAGCAGCTTTATTTGGTAGGGAAGGTCGAGATGATTTAGAGGCTCATCGAGTAGATAGAGATCAGGCCGTTGTGCCAGCAGTGTGGCAAATGCGGTGCGCTGACGTTCTCCCCCCGAGAGGTGGTGAGTGAGGTGACTTGATAGTGCCTCCAATCCCATTGTGTTGATGGCTTCATTGACCAGCTCAAAATCGACCGCACTCTCTTTTGACCAGCGAGATAGATGGGGATAGCGCCCGCCCAATACCTGTTCAAAAAGGGTGATTGGAAATGGGTCTTGAATCTCTTGAAATAGCACGCCGATCTTTTTTGCAATAGCCATTCGAGTGACCGTGCCAATCTCTTTATGATCAAGGTGAACCTCACCGGCAGCCGGTAGTTGTAGATGAGCCAGCGTTCTTAATAGGGTGCTTTTTCCTGAACCGTTGGGGCCAAGTACCGACCAGA
>JAOTST010000129.1 GCA_029864785.1 Chromatiales bacterium
TGATACGAACACCGGTGGTGCCTGCATCCTGTGACTTGATCATGCCACGGCGACGGTTAAGGTCACCAATAACATCACCCACGTGATCATCTGGAGTGAACACATCAACCTTCATGATGGGTTCAATCAGCTGAGGACCCGCCTTGGGGATAGACTGACGGAATGCACCCCTTGCTGCGGTCTCAAATGCGACTGCAGAAGAGTCAACCGCGTGGAAACCGCCATCCTCTAAGGTCACCTTTACATCGAGTACAGGGAAGCCGGCGAGTACACCTGTGCCCATCATTGATGCGAAGCCCTTATTGACAGCTGGCCAGAATTCACGAGGTACGTTACCACCGGTAACGGTCGACTCAAAAGTGAAGCCTGAGTTCGCTTCGCCAGGCTCGATGATGTAGTCAATTTTACCGAACTGACCAGAACCACCAGACTGCTTCTTATGAGTGTAGCTATCTTCAATCTTCTGAGTGATGGTCTCACGGTAGGCAACCTGAGGCTTACCAACGGTTACTTCAACACCATGGGTACGCTTGAGGATATCGATTTTGATATCGAGGTGAAGCTCACCCATACCTTTAAGGATGGTCTCACCAGAATCCTCGTCGGTCTCAACGCGGAACGATGGATCCTCTTGAATCATCTTGTTCAGTGCAATACCCATCTTTTCAGATGCATTCTTGTCATTAGGCGAGATAGCGATCGAGATGACGGGATCAGGGAAGACCATTGGCTCAAGAGTGCCTGGGTGCTTTGGATCACATAGGGTGTGGCCGGTCTGAACATTTTTCATACCCACAACGGCAACAATGTCACCCGCCTGTGCACCATCCAGTTCAATACGCTCGTCGGCGTGCATCTCTACGAGACGGCCGATACGTTCGGTTTTTCCGGTGAATGTGTTGAGAATGGTATCCCCTTTATTCAACCTGCCTGAGTAGATGCGGATAAAGGTGAGCGCACCAAAACGGTCATCCATAATCTTAAATGCAAGGGCACGTAGTGGCTTGTCGACATCTACAATAGCGAATTCGCCGGTCTCGTTACCCTCTTCATCACACTCAGGTTGAGGTGGAACCTCGGTAGGACTTGGCAGGTAATCAACAACAGCGTCGAGAACCAGCTGAATACCCTTATTCTTAAAGGCAGAACCACAGTAGGTGGGGAAGAAGTCGAGAGCGATAGTACCTTTGCGAATGCAACGCTTGATCTCTTCCTCTGAAGGCTCTTTACCTTCAAGGTAGGCTTCCATTAGCTCATCGTCTTGCTCAAGAGCCATTTCGACCATCTGCTCACGATACTCAGCAGCCTTGTCAAGCATGTCGGCAGGAATATCGGTAATATCATAGTTCTCTGGCTGACCCGAGTCATCCCAGACATAGGCCTTCATGGTCAACAGATCGACAAGACCGATGAAGTCATCCTCAATACCGATTGGAAGAACCATGACCAGAGGATTGGCTCCTAGGACAGTTTTGACCTGGTCAACCACACGGTAGAAGTCACCACCCATACGGTCAAGCTTGTTGACGAAGATAACACGGGCAACAGACGACTCGTTGGCATAGCGCCAGTTGGTCTCAGATTGGGGCTCAACACCACCAGAGGCACAGAATACACCGACACCACCGTCGAGCACCTTTAGAGAGCGATATACTTCGATTGTGAAGTCAACGTGTCCCGGTGTGTCGATGATATTCATGCGGTGGCCATCCCACTCACATGAGGTTGCAGCAGACTGGATGGTTATACCACGCTCAGCTTCCTGCTCCATGAAGTCGGTAGTCGCTTCACCGTCGTGAACCTCACCAGTTTTGTGGATCTTACCGGTCAGCTTCAGGATACGCTCGGTAGTGGTGGTTTTACCCGCATCTACGTGAGCGAAAATACCGATATTTCGGTAAAGAGATAGGTCTTTCATTGGTTTACCCTAGTCATGTTAATTCAAAGTGTCTGGTGGCAAGTGCCATTATTACGTGCTTATTTTCAAATTTATCGGTGATCCATTAAGCATAAAGAACACCACTACCGTCAAATAAACGAATTATTAATCAGTTAGTTAGGAGTTAGGTATGTGGGGTGAAGACAATTTCGACTACCACTCCCGAAACCGCCGCCCACTCGCTAGACTCTAAAAAGCGCGACATTTTACCAAAAATTCGCGACTCTATCTTTAGTATTTACTAATATTTTCATCAAAATGGATTTTCAGGTGAAAAATAGATGAATTTAGAGGAAATTGGTGAGCCAATTCACTAAGGTACAAATGATGAAAAAACGGTGAGATATGGCGGAGATCATTAGGAATTTGGTGCATATTGTGTTGTTATAGCGTGGTTACAAGGGGATATATCTTGTTGTAGGAATCTTCCTTCTCAATGTTTTTTGGAAATATTGATTTAAGTCAAGGAAGCCAATTCTGCTGCTAGTGTATAAAGTCTGTGCTAATAAATAACTTCGGGGATAACCATGAGTGATAAATTCACAAAAAGCATGGCCAGAAATATCTTTATAGGGGGGAGTCTGTTCTTCTTCTTGCTGTTTCTAGGTCTAACCTTCGATACGATGAGCTCGCTGCCAAAGCGCGATCATCGTGAAAATATCACCCCACAAGTCGCTAGTGGGAAGATGTTGTGGGAGGAAAACAACTGTATCGGATGCCATACATTATTAGGGGAGGGCGCTTATTTTGCTCCTGAACTTGGTAACGTTTATAAGCGTTTCGGTGAAAATAAAGAGGTCATTAAGGCGTTTATCAAGAGTCGTCCTGTAACGGGGATTCCTGGCCGTCGTAGCATGCCTCAGTTTAATTTAACTGATCAGCAGTTGGATGATCTGGCAGAGTTCCTTAAGTGGACTTCTGAGATAGATACCAACAATTGGCCACCTAATATTCAGGGATAAGGGGAGTAGACGATGAAATACAAATCACAAGCTGTCGCCAAGCTCTATTTTATAGCAGCCCTGGTGCTTTTCGCCGCACAGGTCATTTTTGGTCTGATTATGGCTTACCAATATGTTGTCGGAGACTTTCTCTTCCCAGAGATCCCCTTCAACGTAGCGCGTATGGTCCACACAAATACATTAATCGTATGGTTGCTGTTTGGCTTTATGGGGGCTGCCTATTATCTGGTTCCCGAAGAGTCTGAGCGTGAACTCTACAGCCCACTACTGGCTAAGGTACTCTTCTGGGTATTCCTGGTCGCAGCAGGCTTAACAGTTGCCGGTTACCTATTGGTGCCTTACGCACAGCTGGCAGAACTCACGATGAACGAGCTATGGCCAACCATGGGACGAGAGTTCCTTGAGCAACCAACCATTACCAAACTGGGTATTGTGGTAGTTGCACTAGGCTTCCTCTTCAACATTGGAATGACTATTCTCACCGGCCGCAAGACTGTAGTGAACGTTGTTATGCTGACAGGCCTTCTTGGTCTAGCGGTATTCTTCCTCTTCTCATTGTACAATCCTGCAAATCTGGTACTCGATAAGTACTGGTGGTGGTGGACTGTCCATCTCTGGGTTGAAGGTACATGGGAGCTGATCCTGGGTTCTATTCTGGCCTTTGTACTGATTAAGACGACTGGTGTAGACCGTGAGGTTATTGAGAAATGGCTCTACGTTATTATCGCCATGGCGCTTATTACCGGTATTTTGGGTACGGGGCATCACTACTACTGGATTGGTACGCCTGAGTACTGGCAGCTAGTCGGTTCAGTGTTCTCGGCGATGGAGCCTATCCCATTCTTTATGATGACTGTGTTTGCCTTCAATATGGTGAATCAACGTCGTAAGGATCATCCCAACAAGGCTGCTGTCTTGTGGGCATTGGGTTGTGCTGTAATGGCGTTCCTTGGTGCTGGTGTATGGGGCTTCCTGCACACCCTCGCTCCTGTGAACTACTACACTCACGGAACCCAGATCACTGCGGCTCACGGTCATATGGCATTTTATGGAGCTTATGCGATGATCGTACTAGCGATGATCTCTTACTCCATGCCCTTTATGACACATGGTAAGCCTGCCAATAGTAATAAAGCTCAAATCATTGAGATGTGGGGTTTCTGGTTGATGACGGTATCCATTGTCTTCATTACACTGTTCCTTACAGGGGCTGGTATCCTACAGGTATGGCTACAACGGATGGGCACAAATCCTGAGTCATTTATGGCTGCTCAGGATAGTATCTCGATCTTCTACTGGTTGCGTTTTGCTACCGGTTGGGTCTTCCTTGCTGGGTTGCTGGTTTATTTCTACAGCTTCTTTGCAGGTGGAGAACCTAAAGAGGAGAATGCATAGCTTTAGTAGCTAAGCATTAAATGGAAAGGGGGCTTCGGCTCCCTTTTTTTAATTTTGAATATAAATTAATTTTATTTAATAGACAGATGTTTAAACGATTTCTTACCCAAAAGCAGAGTAAAGATGATTATCCTCCCGGAGACCTGGTGATATGGATTTTTATCTATGCAGAATTACTTGTTTTTGGTGTTCTATTTTTGGCCTACGCGTTTAGTCGTAGTAATAATCTTGAACTCTTTAATGAGTCACAAAAATTGGTCAATCAGGAATTAGGTGCACTTAATACGCTTATCCTCATTACCAGCAGCTTTTTTGTTGTACGTGCGGTCTCTGCAATACGTGAAGGTAAAGTTGAGCAGTGCGGACATTGGTTGCTTGCAACTATGGTAATGGGCAGTGGTTTTATAGTGGTAAAAATTTTTGAGTTTAGCGAAAAATTTGCTGCTGGAATTTCACTAAGTACCAATACCTTTTTTACCTATTATCTCTCTATGACTGCCTTTCACTTTATGCATGTTGTGGTGGGGCTGATTATTCTTGGGGCGATTTGGTGGAAAAATCGTCGTGGCGGTTATAATCAAGAAGAGTATACCGGTGTCGAAACGGGAGCATCATACTGGCATATGGTTGATCTGGTTTGGATTATTCTCTTTCCTCTGATCTATGTAATTAGGTAATAACTATCATGGAAAACAGTTCACCATCAGAGATTAAATTAAAGACTTATCGTTGGGTGAGACCGTGCACAATCGTTTGGCTGGTATTGATAGCACTTACGCTCAGTACCTTAGCCGTGGGGAAATTTGAACTGATTGATGTGATGGGCGGTAGACCCTTAGTCGCCTTTTTACTCATTACCACCTTTATTAAAGGGGTCATGATTTCAGACTATTTTATGGGATTGAAATTTGTGCGCCGGCGGTGGCGTATTATCCCCTTAATCTACCTTATTATCGTTTGCAGCCTCATCTGGATAGCGTATAACCAGAACTAGGCAACTAATTTAAATCTATCGTTCCTTGGAATATCTTAATGACTACAGCAACAGACAGCAATGAACTCCCGTTCTATAAACCACAGGGCAATGAAGTCGAGCTTTTTGAGCACGCTTATCGGCATCAGCTCCCTGTTTTGATCAAGGGGCCAACAGGCTGTGGTAAGACCCGATTTATTCACTATATGGCTGCTAAACTGAGTCGGCCTGTCTACACTGTGGCGTGTCCTGTTGCT
>JAOTST010000130.1 GCA_029864785.1 Chromatiales bacterium
CATTAACGCGCTATCCTAAAACGGACACTTAGTGAAGTTGGTCTGGTTTTATCAGTGCAAACATCGGGATGGGTGCTTCAAATTGATCCCCTGTGTCAGTGGTCATCTGATAGCTGCCTTCCATGGTTCCCGTGGGGGTATCAAGGAGAGCTCCACTTGAATATTGATAGCTTTCACCCGGTTTTAGGTAGGGGTACTCGCCAACGACCCCTTCACCGATGACCTCTTGCGTCTGATCATTGCCATCGGTAATAAGCCAGTGGCGCGCACGTAGTTGTGCGGCGACACTGCCGCTATTAGTGAGGGTAACGGTGTAACTAAAGGCGTACTGATTATTGGCCGGATTAGATTGATTATCGAGATATTTGCTTTCGGCATTGACGGTAATTTTTTGCTCGTCACTCATTTTATTTCTCTTTGTTGCTTTTCTCTATCGTCGTGATGGCGTGATCAACGGCATTGATGACATTGTTTCGCATCGTTGTGCGTTCAGCCGTGCTGAGGAAGAAGGCCATATCGACCTCATGGCGGATGTAACGAGCCGGAATTTTGTTCAGTGCCAGGCAGACAATATCTTCAAGAAGTTCTTCATCGGTAATATTTGCCTTTGGGGCAGCCTCTTCAAGCAGGTAGTTAAATACCAACTGTTCATAGTAGTTACGTATGGCATCAAAATTCATCTGCGAACTCTCCTTTGGTCTGTATAAGGGGAGCTTAGGGTTTTATCGTCGATTCATCAACTATAAAGACAAATAGTTTAAGTGCTAAAGGTTGCGTAATTTCCAAGTTGGGGCACCGAAATTATTGATTAATTGGTGGTCGATAAGCCACTGGTGTGTATCTTCTGAATCTTGTTCAAACCACGCCTTGGCAGATCCTAGGCGAAATGTGTAACCCCAGCAATCCATGTCCTGCATCATGCGCTCTGAACTGAGTGTAGGAAGATAGTCTGCGAGGGTGATTTCGAGGTAGTTGACCCCATTCTCCTCGTCATAATCCCCGCCGGCATTGGTGTGTAGCTGGGCTCGACGAGTGGAGTCCATGCAGATCAGGTGGCAAGATTCATGGAGTGCCGAGTGCACAGGGGTATCACGACGGATATAGAGTGTTGTTGCGATAATCCCCGCTTCAGGTTCGCCAAACCAGCTACCGGGGATTGGCGCATTATCCTCCACCAAGGTAATAGAGATGCCAAATCGTTGTAGTAGTTCTCTTAGGTGGCCGAGATCGATGTCACGACAGAGTAGAACACTACAGCTCATGGTTTATAGTGGTACGGGTGATCTGATTGCTGATTAGGGCATATTGTTCGATAGTGATCTGTTCAGGTCGTTCTGTGGGATTAACGCCAAGTTCGATCAATTGCTCTGCGCTGATGAGCTTTTTGAGTGTGTTGCGCAGGGTTTTACGTCGTTGTGAGAAGGCTTGCCGGACAATATCCTCAAACTGTTTGAGATCCGTAACTTCTACTGGTGGGTGGAGGTGAGGTGTTAGCCGAATAATGGCTGAGTGAACCTTGGGAGGGGGATTAAATGCCTCGGGTGGCACATGGAAAAGGTTCTCAGTCTTACAGTAGTATTGCGCCATGATGGAGAGACGACCATAGCTTTTACTTCCAGGCGGTGCAGCAATACGCTGAACAACCTCCTGTTGCAGCATAAAGTACATGTCCTTTATACAGGCTCTCTGTTCAAAGAGTCGAAAAAGAATAGGCGTTGAGATGTTATAGGGTAGGTTGCCGATAATACGCAACTTTTCTCCCTCTTTGCGAAGTGAGCAGAAATCGAATTTGAGGGCGTCGCTATTGTGAAGGGTGAGTTTTGAGCCAAATCGTCTCTCCAATGGTTCAATAAGATCGCGATCGAGTTCGACGGCATCAATCTGTCCGGAACCCTCAATCAAATATTGAGTGAGCGCCCCAAGTCCAGGGCCTATTTCAACAATCTGATCGGTCGGTTTTGGCCGAATGGCATGGTCAATTCTTTGTAAAATACTATGGTCGTGTAGGAAATTTTGACCAAACCTTTTTCTTGGTCTGTGAGTCTGTGGTTTAGTCATACCTTTATTATTTCAGTCAGGTCAGTTATCAATTGCAAGGGGATATACCGATGTTACTTAAATTTCTATATTCCTAATGATAGCATTTTGTGGGACGCAGATTGATCTGACAAATTACCTTAAGTTGAACTTTATTTGTTGTAGAATCAGATTAATTAGATAAAGGACTGCAACCGTGCGTTATTTTATATATCTACTTTTTGTATTGATTGTGGCTTGTGATGGGAAACCACAAAACGTTGCGCTGGGTACGTTAGAGCGAGATCGTATCGCTCATACGGCAACCGCCAATGAAGTTGTGGTAGCTCTGCCTGTGCCGCAAGGTAGTCAGGTGAAAAAAGGGGCAATTTTAGTTCGATTAGATGATGCACTACAAAAAGCACAGGTCAGTAAAGCAGAGGCTGAAGTTGCTCAGGCTAAAGCGAATCTTGAAAAACTACGGAATGGTGCTCGGGTAGAGGAGGTCTCCGCTGCAAGCGCAAAGGTGGCTGGAGCGAAAGCGGCATTGGTTGAAAGCGACGCGAACTATGCGCGCTCGATCAATCTGACAAAGAAAAAGGTTATTAGTGCGTCTGTTTTGGATAAGGCTCTGGCCTCACGAGAGGCCAGCCTTGCTAATTTAAAGAGTGCGCAGGAACAGTTGCTCACCTTAACTAATGGTACGCGAGAGGAAGATTTACGCATCGCAGAGGCACGTTTAGCTGCAGTTACAGCGATTTTAGCCAGTGAAAATAAACGGTTGTCGAATTTAACGATCGTGGCGACTCGGGATGGTATTCTCGATAATTTACCCTGGAATTTGGGAGAACGCGTCACTATCGGCAGTCCCTTGGCCATTGTGCTCGCGGGTAAATCACCGTTTGTCCGTATTTATGTGCCAGAACCATATCGGGTAAAGATAAAAATTGGCGATCAATTGGCTGTACACATCGATGGACTTGATAAAGCCGTTACGGGAACGCTGCGTTGGATAGCAACAGAACCTGCTTTTACACCCTATTATGCGCTGAATCAGAAGGAACGTTCACGACTGATGTATTTGGCAGAGGTGCAATTACCGGATAGTGAAGCCTACTTACCTAATGGGGTTCCTGCGCAAGTTGAGCTGCCATGAGCCAATATGTTATTCAGGCCTCAAAACTGAGTCGGGATTTTGGTGATTTAAAAGCAATACAAGATCTTGATCTTGAAGTAGAAAAAGGTCGCATCTATGGGTTTTTAGGCCCAAATGGTTGTGGTAAAACCACCGCAATTCGAATGTTAACGGGGCTATTAAAACCAAGCTCTGGAGAGGTTCATGTCTTGGGGCTTGAGCTACCAAAAGATGCCGAAAAATTGCGTTTACATATCGGCTATATGACTCAGAAATTCTCCCTCTATGATGATCTGACTGTAAAAGAGAACCTGCAGTTTATAGCCAAAATATATGGACTGTCGGGTCAAAATCAGAAGAGACGCATTGATGAGTTACTTCATATCTATCGGTTAGAGCAGAGTAAAAACCAGCTCGCAGGCAGTATGAGTGGTGGGCAAAGGCAACGACTTGGGTTGTCGGCAGCGGTATTGCATAAACCAGAGCTACTTTTCCTAGATGAGCCGACATCCGCAGTAGATCCTGAAAGTCGCCGCGAATTTTGGGAACAGTTATTTGACTTAAGTGATCAGGGAACCAGTATCCTAGTTTCAACACACTATATGGATGAGGCTGAACGTTGTCATAAACTGGCTATATTAGAGAGTGGGGTTAAACGCGCAGATGGCTCCCCCGAGGAGTTAATGCAGCAGATGGGGGCTCATGTCGTTGAGATCGCATCATCGAACATTCGTCAATTAAAACAGAACCTAATGCAACTGCCGGATGTGATCTCGGCTGCCCAACTTGGCGCGCGTCTGCGAATTTTAGTCAAAGATAGTGTTGCTGATCCGCTGGCTCTTTTAACCCAGCAAGGGGGTATCGATTCTACAGCTAACTTGTCCATCGTTAGGCCAAGTCTAGAGGATGTTTTTGTCACTTGTACGGGTGAGGAGAGGGTATGAATTCGCTATTTAGAATCTATGCCATATTTAGCAAAGAGCTTACTCAGCTTCGGCGTGACAAGATGACCTTTGGCATGGTGATCATGATCCCGTTAATACAGCTGCTGATGTTTGGTTATGCGATTAATACCAATGTGCGGCATATTCCTGTTGGTGTAGTGGATTATAGTCAAACCGGTTTAAGTCGAGTTTTGATACAAACAATCAGCGCAACTCAGGTTGTCAAATTTACCCATCATTATGTTAATGCTCAACAGGCGGAAGCGGCTATTGCACGTGCTGAGGTGCGAGCTGTTCTAGTGATACCAAAAGATGTTAGTCAGCGACTAGTGCGTCATCGAACTGTAGGCTTAGCTTCGCCCCCTTCGAGCGATGAAGAGACCAGCCGGCCTGTGGCACAGTGGATAGTTGATGGTTCCGATACGATGATTGCTGCGGGAATAAAGAGCCTGAGAAATATGCCGCTGGCGGAGCTACTCAGTAAACCTGCAAATCGTAATATCCCAACCTTTGAAATAGCTCTATTGTATAACCCCGAACAGCGAAGTGCGGTCAATATTGTTCCTGGTCTTGTTGCCGTTATCTTAACCATGACGATGATTATGTTTACATCAGGTGCCATTGTGCGGGAACGTGAACGGGGAAATCTGGAGATGTTGATCACGACGCCTGTACGTCCAATTGAACTGATGTTGGGAAAAATTATTCCCTACATATTTGTTGGCGTAGTGCAGGTCGTAATTATTCTGGGTCTGGGAAATATTGTATTTAATGTTCCTGTTAATGGTGGTCTATGGCAGTTATCTGGTGCCATCCTTTTATTTATTACCGCGAGCCTTACATTGGGGTTGGTTCTTTCAACCATTGCTAAAAATCAGCTGCAATCAACCCAAATGACCATATTTGTATTGCTGCCATCAATATTGCTATCGGGTTTTGTCTTTCCCTATGAAGGGATGCCTGAGGTAGCGCAATATATAGCAGAAGCGTTGCCTGCAACTCATTTTGTGCGTCTGATACGTGGCGTGGTATTACGTGATGTGGAAATTATCGATATGACTTTTGATGTCTATTGGCTTGCACTGTTTACATTAGCCGGCTTGATGGTCGCTTCTCTACGATTTAAGAAAAATTTGGACTAATCGTTCCGTTACTGAATATGGTCAGAACATAGGGATAATTTTTTTAAAAATCATCTTCTTGGATGGCGCTTTATGATAGAAGTCAGAGCCGCTATTTTTTGTTCTAATCGAGGTGATTAAAGGTCAATAATAGTCTCTACTCACTCATGAGCATAATGGTCTGCTGCTCTAACTTATCCATCTCATCTGCGGCGGCGCGCTCTTTTTCAGCCTCTAACGCCTGCTTCTCTTTGGCCAAACGCGCCTTCTCTTTGCGTAGTTGAGCCATCT
>JAOTST010000131.1 GCA_029864785.1 Chromatiales bacterium
GGAATGCCCTTTGTCAATCACCGTTGGCTTGGTGGCATGCTGACTAATTACAAAACAGTTAAGCAGTCTATCTCTCGTTTGAAAGATCTTGAGAAGATGGAGGAGGATGGTTCCTTTAACCGCATCTCCAAGAAAGAGGGCATCATGCACCAGCGTGAGATGGATAAGCTCAGCCGTAGTCTTGGTGGAATCAAAAATATGGGTGGCCTTCCTGATGCACTATTTATTATGGATGTGGGTCATGAAAAAATTGCTATCAGTGAAGCCAATAAATTAGGTATTCCTGTTATTGCGGTCGTTGATACCAATAGCTCCCCCGATGGTGTTGATTACATTATTCCCGGAAATGATGATGCGCTCCGCGCGATCGCTCTCTACACAAAAGGTGTTGCGGACTCTGTACTCGATGGAAAAGGTGCCTCAGCCACGGCTGCACCATCTGTTGATGAGAATGAGTTTGTTGAAGTGGCGACAGACGTTGAAGTGACGACAGACGCTGAAGCGAGCTAAACTCCAATCAGATGAAAAATTAAGGGGGCTTAGCCCCCTTTTTTGAATAACTGAATGGGCGTGCTTAGTCATCAGAATAGATAGACTATGCCTATAGAAGAGAGTCGCCCCTTCATAACCAAGATTTAGATAAATTTTAAGAGGAATATTTCCATGGCTATTACAGCAGCACAGGTTAAAGACCTTCGTGAGCGTACCGGCGCAGGCATGATGGAGTGCAAAAAGGCACTTGTTGAGACCGATGGAGACATCGATTTAGCGATTGAAAATATGCGTAAAAGTGGTGCGGCCAAGGCTGATAAAAAAGCGGGTCGTATAGCTGCTGAAGGTCTACTGCGCGTTCAAACCAGCGATGATGGCAAGAAGGCTGCGATCGTTGAGGTTAACAGTGAAACTGACTTTGTCACCAAGGGTGACGACTTTCAGAATTTTGTTGCAGCAGTGGCTAAGGTTGCTCTCGATAAACAAACTGCTGATATTGATACTCTGCTTAATGCCGCGATGGATGATGGCGTCTCTGTTGGCGAGAGCTGTAAGAATCTGATTGCCAAAATTGGCGAGAACATGAATGTTCGCCGTGTCCAGCTGGTTGAGAATAGCGATGGTATCGTTGCTAATTATCTTCACGGCAGCCGCATTGGTGTTGTGGTATCACTTAATGGTGGTGATGAGGCGTTGGCTCGTGATGTTGCGATGCACATTGCGGCAACTAATCCACAATCTATCTCGGCAGATGATATTGATCCCGTATTGATTGAGAAGGAGAAGGAGATCTTCACCGCTCAAGCTAAAGAGAGTGGCAAGCCTGATGAAATTATCGAGAAGATGATTACTGGGCGTATCGCCAAGTTCCTGAAAGAGGTCACTCTTCTAGGACAGCCTTTTGTAAAAGACCCCGATCAGACCGTTGAAAAATTGCTCAAGGCGAGCAATGCAACTGTGGTCTCTTTTACCCGCTTTGAAGTTGGAGAGGGTATTGAGAAAAAGCAGGAGAATTTTGCTGACGAGGTTATGGGTCAAATTAAAGGTTAATTCGATCAAAGGCTAACAGAGGAATATCCGACCGATGGCGACGACACTCAAATACCAGCGAATCCTCCTTAAACTAAGTGGTGAGGCGTTGATGGGCGAGCAGGGTCATGGAATTGACCCTGCGGTTATCAAACGTCTCGCTGGTGAGATTAATGAGGTTGTTCAGAAAGGTGTGGGTGTTGGTCTAGTCATCGGCGGCGGCAATATTTTCCGTGGTGTTAGCCTTGCTGCTGGAGGCATGGAGCGGGCGGCGGCAGATCAGATGGGAATGCTGGCTACCGTCATTAATGCCCTCTCGATGCAAAGTGGATTGGAGCAAGAGGGTATCGACTGTCGAGTGATGTCGGCGTTGCCGATTCATCAAGTCTGTGAAGATTATGATCGTCGCGAGGCGATTCGTCACCTAGAAAAAGGACGCGTGGTGATCTTTGCCGCAGGTACCGGCAACCCCTTCTTTACCACCGACTCTGCGGCTACTTTGAGAGGGATAGAGATTCAAGCTGGACTGGTACTTAAAGCGACCAAGGTTGATGGCGTCTATTCAGCCGATCCAGTTAAAGACCCTTCGGCCAAACGTTACTCACAACTCTCATTTGATGAGGTGATCACCCAGCAGCTTGGCGTGATGGATCTCACCGCAATGATTCTCTGTAAAGAGCACAATATGTCGCTGAGAGTCTTTAACATGGGTAAAGAGGGTGCATTGATGCGTATTCTTGCAGGTGAAGATGAAGGAACCCTAGTTAGCAATAAAGACTGAGTGGCGAACCAATAGATTAGAGTGGAGCAGATTGATGCTAAATGAGATTCAAAAAGATGCCGATATCCGTATGGGGAAGAGCATAGAGGCACTTACGTTACAACTGGCTAAAATTAGAACAGGACGCGCTCATCCTTCGATTCTGGATCATATTACCGTTGATTATTATGGTTCTATGGTTCCATTGAGCCAGGTTGCCAATATTTCCATTGAAGACTCGCGCACGCTGAGTCTTACTCCATGGGAAAAACCGATGGTTCAGGTGGTTGAAAAAGCCATTATGAAATCCGATCTGGGACTGAATCCCGCTACATCAGGAATGGTGATTCGTATTCCTATGCCGCCACTGACCGAAGAGCGACGTAAGGATATGATTCGGGTTGTGCGCCACGAGGGTGAGGGCACCAAGGTGGCGATTCGCAATATCCGTCGTGATGCCAATTCAGACATCAAATCACTTCTCAAGGATAAAGATATTAGTGAAGATGAGTCACGGGGTGGTGAAGAACAGATTCAGAAAATTACCGATCAGCGAATTTCCGAGGTCGACAAGGTTCTGGAGCAGAAAGAGAAAGACCTGCTCGAGATTTAAGCCTCCTCTCATTGGGAATTGATGATGCATAATCCTAATCCGCGCCATATTGCCATTATTATGGATGGTAATGGGCGTTGGGCAAAAAAGCGATTAATGCCACGTTTTACGGGACATAAGGCGGGAGTCGAAGCCGTTCGCAACATCGTTAAGGCGTGTGTTGAACGTAAGATTGAAGTACTGACTCTGTTTGCCTTTAGTAGCGAGAACTGGCGGCGGCCTGAGGAAGAGGTGTCGCTACTGATGAAGCTCTTCATGAGCGCACTGGATCGAGAAGTGAAACGTCTGCACAAAAATGGCGTACGTCTTCGAGTGATCGGCGATTTGAGCGCCTTTCCTGAGAAGCTACAGAAGCAGATTGAAGCCTCCCATGATCTGACCAAAGATAATACGCTGCTACAGCTCAATATTGCTGCGAACTACGGAGGTCGTTGGGATATTGTACAGGCGTGCCAAAAGCTGGCTCAGGCCTCGGTTGATGGAAAAATTAGCGTTGATGAAATTGATGAACAGCAGTTAGAGCAACACCTCTCTCTTGCTGGGTTACCCGAACCCGATCTCTTTATTCGCACCGGTGGTGAAGAGCGAATCAGTAACTTTTTACTCTGGCAGCTCGCCTATTCTGAGTTCTTTTTTACCAAAACATTGTGGCCTGATTTTAATATTGCGCTGTTTGATGAGGCGATAGCATCATTTACCAAGCGTCAGCGACGTTTTGGGCGCACGGGTGAGCAGGTGGACTCTAATGCTTAAGCAGAGAGTCATAACCGCACTGATTTTAGCACCGCTGGTGATCTGGGGGATTCTCTCTCTCCCAGAAGCGTGGTTCGCCCTGTTATTGGCCGTAGTGGTTTTGGGTGGATTCTGGGAGTGGTCGGCCTTTGTTACCTCAAAGATGGCGGGACGTTTTTTGTATCTAGTTATCGGTGTGGGAGTGCTTTCTCTTTTCTACATTATGGCGACCCCCGAAGTTTGGAAGGCAACACCATGGTTGGGGATTGGCTGGCTGATAGTGGCCTCTCTGCTGGTGATTCGCTACCCAAAAATTTCACCCCTATGGCAGCAGAATAGATTTCTAAAAAGCATTGTTGGACTACTCATTTTGATACCGATGTGGGTGAGTGTGATCGAGATTCAGCGTAGTGTCGGAGCAGAATTTGTGCTGCTATTGATGCTGATGATCTGGGGAGCTGACACAGGGGCCTATTTTGCTGGTCGTCAGTGGGGCAAGAATAAACTGGCTCCCGCAGTCTCACCGGGCAAAAGCTGGGAAGGAGTCTTTGGCGGATTGATTACCGCAGTTGCTGTAGCTCTAATCGCCACCATCTGGCTTGAGCCGCCATTTGAGATCATGCTGTTTGGAGTTACCGCCTTGGTTGTCTCTGCGGTCTCTGTTATGGGCGATCTGATTGAGAGCCTCTTCAAGCGAATTACCGGAATTAAAGATAGTGGACATATTTTGCCAGGGCACGGTGGCGTACTTGATCGAATCGATAGTCTCACGACGGCGGCACCTATCTTCTATCTGGCTCTTATCTGGCTTTCATGAGAGATATGAGTAAATCAGTTCGCGGCATGACCATTCTCGGTTCGACCGGTTCTATCGGTTTGAGTACGCTTGATGTAGTTTCACGTCACCCCGATAGATTTAATATCGTCGCCCTTACGGCCAACAGTCAGGTTGAGCGACTTTTGCAGCAGTGTCTGAAATATCGCCCTCAATATGCGGTCATGTCAGATCCTGTTGCAGCAGAAAAGCTTGCAGCTAGGCTCAATAAGAGTGGTTGTGAAACCGAAATATTGAGTGGTGTTGAGGGACTCGAGCGAGTGGCAGCACTTGATGAGGTTGATGATGTCATGGCGGCCATTGTGGGGGCTGCGGGCTTGCGACCTACGATTGCGGCAGCCAGAGCAGGCAAGCGTATCTTGCTTGCAAATAAAGAGGCTCTGGTAATGGCCGGCGATCTCTTTATGGCCGAAGTGAAACAAAATGGTGCCGAACTATTACCCATTGATAGTGAACACAACGCGATTTTTCAATGTATGCCGCGCAACTATGAAGAGGGTCTTAGCCAGACGGGTGTCTCACACATTCTGTTGACGGCCTCAGGCGGGCCTTTTATCGATAGAGATGTTTCAACACTTGAGTCAGTTACTCCGAAAGAGGCGGTCGCTCATCCTAATTGGAGCATGGGGCAGAAGATCTCTGTCGATTCTGCGACCATGATGAACAAAGGGTTAGAAGTGATTGAGGCTCATTGGTTGTTTGCAGCCACAGCTGAACAGATTCAGGTGGTGATCCATCCACAGAGCGTGATCCACTCTATGGTGCAGTATATTGATGGTTCGGTATTAGCGCAGCTAGGGAATCCAGATATGCGTACGCCGATTGCCCACGCCCTTGGCTACCCTACACGGATTGAGTCGGGTGTTGACAATCTAAATATTTTTGATATTGCGCGGTTTGATTTTCGAGAGCCGGATATGCAGCGCTTCCCTTGTTTGCGGCTCGCTTTTGAGGCGCTGAGGAGTGGGGGGACTGCCCCAGCCATTCTCAATGCAGCCAATGAAGTAGCTGTGGATA
>JAOTST010000132.1 GCA_029864785.1 Chromatiales bacterium
TACTTCCCTAGCCAATAACCTTGCAAGTGAGGCCAACGACATCACCGTGGTTGATGTTAATGCAGACCTCTTGAGTCAGTTGCAAGACCGACTCGACCTCCGCACGGTGATGGGGCGCGGTTCACATCCCGAGGTGTTGATTCGTGCAGGTGCCGAAGATGCTGATATGGTGATTGCGGTCACCAATAGTGATGAGACCAATATTGTCGCCTGTCAGGTCGCCTTCACCCTGTTTAATACCCCAACCAAGATCGCCCGTATTCGTTCGCAAAATTATCTTTTCAAGCCAGAACTCTTCAGCACTCAGGCGATGCCGATCGACTTTATTATTAGCCCTGAGCAGTTGGTCACTGATTATGTATCGCGGCTCATTCAGTATCCGGGGGCACTGCAAGTAGTCGATTTTGCAGAGGGTCGGGTGCGACTGGTAGCCGTTAGAGCGTTTAAGGGAAGCCCGCTGGTGGGACATGAGTTGCGCGAACTGCATGAGCATTTTCCTAATATCAAAAGTCGGATAGCCGCCATTTATCGCGATGGTGAAGCGATTCATCCTGAGGCGAAGACGGTCGTCGAAGCGCAAGATGAGATATTTTTTGTTGCCGCCGTAGAAGACATTCGCAAGATGATGGATGAACTGCGTACCCGTGAGCGAACCGTTAAGCGAATTATGATCGCGGGCGGAGGTAATATTGGTAGACGTTTGGCAAAGACGTTGGAGAAGGATTATCAGGTCAAGTTGATCGACAAAAATCCAGTTAATACCAAGTTACTCTCCGAGGAGTTGGAGCGCACGATTGTGCTTCAGGGCAATGCCGCTGATGAAGAGCTTCTGCTTGAAGAGAATATCGATAGTGTTCATATATTTTGTGCGCTCACCAATGATGATGAAGCCAATATTCTCTCGGCTATGCTGGCTAAGCGTCTGGGGGCGCGCAAGGTGATGGCGCTGATCAATCGTACCGCCTATGTGGATCTGATTGAGAGTAGTGAGATCGATATTGCCATCTCTCCACAACAGGCGACGATTGGTAGTTTGTTGGCGCATGTACGTCGTGGTGATGTGGTTAATGTTCATTCGCTACGGCGCGGTGCGGCAGAGGCGATAGAGGCGGTGGCCCATGGTGATAGAGATTCATCGAAAGTGGTTGGACGTAAGATTGAGGAGATAGCGCTACCTGCGGGAACTACGATTGGCAGCATTGTAAGAGGGGAAGAGGTTATTGTTCCGCATCACGATACGGTGGTGGAGGCAGAGGATCATCTTGTGCTCTTCCTGGTCGATAAAAAGGCAGTGCCTAAAGTAGAAGCGCTCTTTCAGGTAGGGATCACCTTCGTTTAACACGCTATGCAGATTGCCGTTACACAGCGAATCATCGGGATTTTACTGATGATCTTCAGCACAACAATGTGGCCTCCTTTGCTGGTTTCGTTGATGAGTGAAGATGGCAATCAGTCGGCCTTTATTATTACCTTCCTACTCACTTTTTTTACCGGCCTTATCGCCTGGTTTCCTGTCCATAATCGCCGTGAAGATCTCCGTCTTAGAGATGGATTTATGATTGTTGTCCTCTTCTGGACCGTTTTGGGACTGTTTGGGGCACTTCCCTTCTATTTGGATATTATTGGGCCGCTCTCCGTTACCGATGCGGTGTTTGAGTCGATTTCCGGGCTTACGACGACTGGGGGTACGGTCATTCCGCATATCGATGGTCTGCCCGCGTCGATTCTCTACTATCGGCAGCAGTTGCAGTGGTTGGGGGGCATGGGAATTATTGTGCTTGCGGTTGCTATCCTGCCGATGCTGGGGATTGGTGGTATGCAGCTCTACCGAGCTGAGACTCCTGGTCCGATGAAGGATAGTAAATTGACGCCACGTATTACCGAGACGGCCAAGGCACTCTGGTACATCTATCTGGGGCTGACGGTGCTCTGCGCTGCAGGTTACTGGCTAGCGGGAATGAATCTCTTTGATGCGATTGCCCACAGTTTCGCAACGATTGCGACGGGTGGTCTATCCACCCATGATGCGAGCATTGGTTACTATGTAGATAAGCCTATGGTCGAGGTTGTTGCGACCTTTTTTATGCTGATGGCGGGAGTCAACTTTGCACTCCACTTTCTTGCATGGCGCAGGGTAAGTCTGGAGTCGTATCGACTGGATGAGGAGTTTCTGACCTATATCAAAGTCTTCTTGTTTATCGGTTCAGTGACCGTAATTTACCTGATCTACGCAAATTTCTACTCCTCTTGGGAGGCGTCGGTTCGACACGGCCTGTTTCAAGCCGTCTCTATAGCAACCTCTACAGGCTTTACCACTGTTGATTACAATCAATGGCCACCACTGATTCCGGTGATGCTTCTATTTGCCAGTTTTGTTGGTGGTTGTGCGGGTTCGACGGGTGGGGGAATGAAAGTGATACGTTTTCTGTTGCTGTTTAAACAGGGGGCGCGTGAGATATCTAAACTGATCCATCCTAATGCCATTATTCCGATCAAAATTGGGGGTAAGCCGGTGAAGGAGCGGGTGATTAACTCGGTGTGGGGATTTTTTGCCACCTACGTAGCCATCTTCGCGGTGATGATGCTGGTGTTGATGATGACGGGACTTGATCAAATTACCGCTTTTTCCGCAATTGCAGCCAATATTAATAACCTCGGCCCAGGCTTGGGCGAAGTGAGTGGAAACTACGCCAACTTGGGTGATGTGGCCAAGTGGGTACTCTGTTTTGCCATGCTGCTCGGGCGTCTGGAGATCTTTACCCTGCTTGTTCTGTTAACCCCTGCCTTCTGGCGTAAATAACTTTGCCCGAGCAACGGCGGAAATGGGACTTACGTTATCTGGAAGCCGATTATCACGGGCTTCGCCCATGCTGTGCCTTAAGTGATAACAGCCACCTGCTTCCTGAGCGGGGGCGGGCTCTTGATTTGGCCGCCGGCTTAGGTGTTAACGCACTGTTTCTAGCGAAACAGGGGTTGGATACGGCGGCTTGGGATCTCTCTTCACGGGCGCTTGACCATCTTGTTACAGAGGCTAGGCAACGAGGGCTCTCTATTGACGTTGAAGCGAGAGACCTAACGGATTCACCACCATCTGCGAATAGTTTTGATGTCATTGTGGTCAGTCACTTCCTGGAACGTTCTCTCTGTCCTGTGATAGAGGAGGCATTGATGCCTGGAGGGCTGCTCTTTTATCAAACTTGGACAGCGGAGAAGAGCTGTTCTGATGGGCCGACCAATCCAGATTTTTTGCTCGGTGAGGGAGAACTTTTGGAGCTCTTTCCCAATCTTATCGCCAGGGTCTATCGTGAAGAGGGTCGAGTGGGTGATTTAGAAAAAGGGGTACGCAATCAAGCGATGTTGGTGGGACAAAAAAGGTGCTAAAAGTCATGAAAATGTCTAATAACGCTATACCTCCACAGCCACTATCGTTACGATGGGTTGGATAGAAGTGATTGAGAGAAGTTATGGCTGAAACAGAGCTGGATAAGCGCGAACTTGAAGAGAGCAATTATGATGAGTTGAAGGATGCTATCCGTCACTTTGATCGTGTTATGCGCTCAAATATTCTCATTCAGGGAAAATTGGGTGATCGTCTCAAAAACAGCATTCGAGTAGGAATGATCTTTCTTGCTCTGATTGCCATCTCCATATTTATTATCTTAATTACCATGGTGACTCAGGTGGAGGATATCTCTGCGGCCGTTACAGGGATGGATAACGCCTTTGATGAAGTGAGAACTCAGATGGTTGAGGTTGACCAACTGATGTCCAAAATGGAAAAAAATGCATCACACATGAATGAAATTGGTCGTGTGATGCAGACGATGGACGGCGAAATGGTAAAGATGAATGAGAACGTCGCGCAGGTGCAGACAGAGACTGCGGAGATGGGCAAAGAGGTTAAGGTGATGCGTCAGCAAGCGGATGTGATGGCACACACTACGGGTGTGATGGATAGAGAGATTTATCGAATGAACCATGAGGTTAATCGCATGGCTGCTCCTGCTCGTGGTATGAACAACATGTTCCCCATGCCGTAATTTAAAGAAGAGATACGATTTTGAATCAGGAACAGCAACAGCTTCTCAACCAGCAACTAACATCGACCCTTGTCAAGCTTGAGCGAGACATTGAACGTCACCGTGGAGAGCGTCAGTACCATATTCATCGAACGAATCTTTTAGTGAAACTGGTCACGTTTTTTTTGTTGTCGATTGGTGTCTTTAATGTGCTCTATGTTTATGAGCTCTATATTCGTATGCATGAGATCGTCAATACCATTACTGATCTACAGGCAGACGTTACCGCTGTTTCAGGCAATATGCTCCACCTGACAGGAACCATGCAAAAATTTGATTCACATTTGGAGCAGATGCCGATAATAAGCAGTTCTGCTGCATCGATGTCAGAGCAGATGCCACAGTTGAATCAATCCATGGGAAAGATGGTCGGTACGATGGGTGAGCTCAATTATGAGATGAAGGTGATGAGTAGCGATACGGCAGAGATCAACCGACGTTTTGCCAATATCACTCAGGGTATTGATGTGATGGGTGGTAACGTCAAGGAGATCTCTGGGCCTATGGGTGCGTTTAACTCCTTCATGCCATAAGTGATCCGCTGAATCCTTTAAGGCTAACGCCAACCCTAACAGCTGTAGCCCATAACGGTTTACATAGAACCTATCTTTATCAGAGAAAGCCTCTGATTCGCCCTGTTTATACCCCTATTCGTTTGAATCGAACTCAAACGAGAGTATAATGTTCGGCCATTTTGCCTGTGCAATACGCGACGTTTTGTACGAGGGCCCCGTGACCTACCGGTAGTCAATGAATGAGTAATACAGAGAATAGTCCCGCCCTTTACCATCCAGAGTTTGAACGCGATAACTGCGGCTTCGGATTGATCTCGCATATGGATGGCAACACTAGCCACTGGCTTGTTTCGACAGCCATTGAGGCGCTCAACCGTATGACCCATCGCGGTGCAATTGCCGCCGATGGTAAGAGTGGTGATGGTTGTGGTCTTTTAATGAAGAAGCCCTCTGGTTTTTTAACCACCGTAGCGGCTGAGACGGGTATTGAACTGACGGACGGCTTTGGTGTGGGTGTGGCCTTTCTTGATACCGATGAGAATGCGGCTCAAATTTCACGAGCAACTGTTGAGAAAGAGCTGGTTGATGAAGGTCTACAGGTAACGGGCTGGCGAGTAGTACCTACGGATAGTTCTGCTTGTGGTGAGGCAGCCAAGGCGAATCAGCCACAAATTGAACAGATCTTTGTCAATCGTCCGGATGGAATGGATGCGATCGATTTTGAGCGTCATCTCTATGTTGCCCGTCGTCGTGCTGAAAAGGTGTTGGAAGCCGCTGGTGATAAAGAGTTTTACATGCCCACCTTCTCGGCCAATGTGCTCTCCTATAAGGGC
>JAOTST010000133.1 GCA_029864785.1 Chromatiales bacterium
ATTAAACGGGATCAAATTACTGTTACTGTTGTTAGCCGGGTTGCCACTTTATGCAACAGCGGTACAGTTGGATGAGGGGCCATTACCTCCACCAGAAGGCCCCTTCTTCAGTTCAAAACCGTTACTCTATTTTGGTGAAGAACCCGCGGAAACCAAGACGCTGGCTTTCGTACCACCCCCATCAACAAGCGGGGTTGGGCGTTACCGTTATCCCTATTACAGTGCACCGACACGGTTTGGCTTTAGTCCTGACAGGATACCTTTTCAGCAAAGGCCTCCATTGCCTCAAGCTTGGGGAGCCCCCCGTTATTACCCAATGTATCCCAATCAACAGGGCTTTCGTAATCGCGGTCGTTACCCTGTTTCCCCTCCAATCTTTGGCCGAGGAGGGCGCTAATTTAAGATGCTACAACGCCTGCTTACTTTACTGTTGATCGTTTCTACCCTGCTGTTGGGGATTGCTCATGCAGAGGTTCGCTCCTGGGGCATGATTAAACCTTTTGCTAATGGGACAACAAATCAGAACGGTTTTCAGGGAAGATATAATCCGTGGGATAAAGGGGTGGAGATGGATACTCCTGAACCGGAGACTCAAGCTCCTGTTCAGAAGAGGATTCGTCAGAGGTGGGAGAATATTTATCATCCTCGTTCGCCGGAGAGTGGCGAAGCTTGGGCGGAGAGTCCAAATAATGAAGACAACGCTGCTCAAAAGAGAGTGTTTGGAAAGACTGATTCAAATGAAGGAACACAGGAGCAGTGGCCGGAACGACGTAAACCACGACAGCCTTATCGGTCAATGGATAGATTTAGACCGCCTTTTGTTGGCGGAGCACCCAATATGTTTCCACAATTTCCAAATATCTCATACCCTCCATATGGGGGGTATTCTCCCTATGGAGCGAATGGACCGAGATATTGATTGTTGACGTGTTTTTGAATTTAAATGGGTGGTCGAGGAAGATAGATGTCGATATGCTAGATTCTCACCATCATAATGAGATAGTTAGGTTGTAAAAAGTATGATAACTGTAGTTGGAAATCTTAAAGGTGGCGCCGGTAAAAGTACGGTGGCATTCAATCTGGCAGTCTGGCTGGCAAGGCATGGCGAGCGGGTGACGACCTATGATCTCGACCCCCAAAGAACGTTGACCGACGTTGCCGACGTTCGATCAGAAGAGGGCTATACCCCACTATTTAGCCTCCATTATGGTGGCACTGAGCTTATCGACGATATTAAAGAGAAGAGCGGTGAGGTGATCGTTGATGTGGGCACTGCCAATATGGATGCGTTAAAGGGGGCTCTTACGATTGCTGATCGTATCGTGATCCCTGTTCCACCTAGTCAGGCGGACGTCTGGTCTACACAGCGTTTTCTCTCAATTGTTAACAAGATCACTTCTGCGGAAAATCTTCCCGAAATTTTGGTCTTTGTTAATCGTGCGGATACTCATCAGGCGATTCGTGAGTCTGATGAGGCGGAGGAGGCTCTCGCTGAACTAGAAGGGATTCACCTTATTCGTTCTCGTCTTTGCCAACGTACCGCATATAGACGCTCTTTCAGTGAAGGGCTGGGTGTCTTTGAGCGTAAGCCTTCATCCAAGGCGTCTAAGGAATTTATTAAATTTGTCACTATTCTCTATCCGGATGTAGGTTAGCCAGACTCACTTATGCGCGTTTTAAGTTGGATATTTCAACCGGTCTATCTCATCTTTTTTGCGATACTTGCGGCTCTTTATATCTATCGATCTGAGGTTATCCCCGAGCATCGAGATGCAGAGGAGAGTCGGGTGCTTGCTACACGTATGGAGCAGGTGACTCACTCGATTGAAGATGAGTATCGTGCAGTTAATAAATTTGCCATAGATAAGCGACAAAAAGGCGATATAGGGCATGTTCTGGAACAAGATGTAATCCCCCTTGTTAAGTCCGAAACAGAGCCCACCGAAATGGTTTCGGAAAAAGTTAAAATTGAGCCGCAGCCTGAGTTTATACCTGACCCCGTTGTTCAATTAAGTCCTGGTGCGGGAGAGCACGCCACAATAGTGGAGGTAGATGCAGCACTACCCATGGTTGAAACAGCTCAATCGGAAATTCCGTTGTCAGATATTCCCTCGGAGTCTCTTGGCGAGCTCTGGTACGCGGCTCGAAAGAGCGCGATGGACGGTAATATTGAGCAGGCGATAGCGAGTTATATCCGTTTAACATCGGGCTATCCGCAACATGCCAATGGTTTTGGTGAGCTGGGTAATCTTTACTATACTCAGGGCAATCTAGAGCAAGCTATTGAAGCCTATCAACAAGCGCTGTCTATCTATAAACGCCGTGGTGGTGCTGGGGAGTCAATACAACTTCAAAATATTATTAATAGGCTTAGCAATAAAAACAATTAAGAATACAGTGAAATACTTATGCTACAATCGAGGCATAAATATAAAAATCTCGATTTAAGGAAAAAAAGATGACAAATCAAAAAGATACCGAAAAAAGCGAGCGCAGAACAAAGGCCAACGTGACACCTATTAGCGGAGGTTCATCACAATCTGAGAATGCAGATCATCATATGGATCGGTTGGCGACGGCTTTTGAAAGTAGTGCTCATCGATGGGAGCTTATGGTCTACCCATCACTTTTTGCATTTATTATCCTCGCCAGTTATGGCTTCTTTTTGATCTATAGTCTGACGACTGACATTGCGACGATGTCGCGCAACATCTCTCAAATGACGGTGGTCATTGATAAGATGTCATCTGAAATGAATAATCTGACGCCAATGCGTAAATCGATGGATCACATGTCAACGGATATTCGTGCCATGACGATTAATGCCGATGGTATGCGACGTGATATTGGTTATATGGGACGTGAGATAGGGTCAATGAATCATAATGTCGGGCGCATGTCGAATGCGATGCCGTGGTAGAATTTTAGCGACTTGAATAATTACAAAGGGATGTCATGACCTTCCATCTATTTGCGCCAGATCCTGTTATTGAACAGAGGCTTCAGTCTCTTGAAAGACATCTTAAAGATGAGAATCCGGTTCTTATAGAGGCTGTTGCCAGCTTTCGAAAGCTAGATAGAGTGGCCTACCGCCTAGGATTTCTGCAAAGGGATCAATCCTACGCCACGATGATTCCATGGTGGCCGCTCATCTCGGTTCTTGGAACCTTCTCTGCGGGTAAATCGACCTTTATCAACCAATATCTTGGACAGTCACTTCAAGTCTCTGGTAATCAAGCGGTCGATGATAAATTCACCGTTATTTGCCATAGTAAAGGGGAGGAGGTTCATGTCCTGCCTGGTCTTGCCCTCGATGCCGATCCTCGCTTTCCTTTCTACCAAATTAGTGAGGATATCGAGCGGGTCTCTGATGGCGAGGGGCGGCGTGTTGATGCCTATCTTCAGCTAAAGACCTGTCCCAGTGAGCGGCTCAAAGGAAAAATTATTATTGATTCTCCGGGGTTTGATGCCGATGAGCAGCGCACTTCGACCTTAAAAATTACCGAACATATTGTCGATCTCTCGGATTTAGTACTGGTCTTCTTTGACGCTCGCCATCCCGAACCTGGAGCAATGCAGGATACGCTAGAGCATCTGGTGGCCAAGACTATTCATCGTTCAGATTCGAATAAGTTTCTCTATATCCTCAACCAGATTGATGTCACTGCGCGTGAAGATAATCCTGAAGAGGTTTTTGGAGCCTGGCAGCGGGCGATTGCCCAAAAGGGACTCACAGCGGGGCGATTTTATACCATTTATAGCCCAGATGTTTCTGTACCGATTGAGGATGATGCCCTCAGAGAGCGTTTTGAATCAAAACGAGATGCCGATCTTGCAAGTATTCATGAGCGCATTGAACAGGTTGAGATAGAGCGTGCGTACCGTATTGTTGGCGCTCTGGAAAAGAGCGCCGTTGAATTTGGTGAGCGGATTGTACCGATGCTGACCACGGCGCTTGAAAAGTGGCGACGCAATACATTGATTCTTGATGGTGTGGTATTTGGTTCACTGTTTGCATTGCTGATTGCGCTAACCATCCAGATAGGATGGTGGGATGGTTTGTCATTTACGGCTCCGTGGTTTGATGCGCTTATAAATAGTAATATACTTTCAATGCTGGCAGGATTCTCTGCTATAGGAATAACGATCTATATCCATTTTGGATTGCGTAAATGGGCTAGAAAGCCGGTTATCAAGTGGCTAAAAGGTAAGGCAAAGACAAATGATGAATTTGCTTGTTTTGTCGGTGCTTTCATGAGAAGTTCAGCAGCATGGCGTAGCCTGTTTAGCCAGACTCCATCGGGTTGGGGAAGGCGGGCCAAAAAAGAGATCACTCAATTGGTAAATGATACAGACCGATTTGTTCAGCAACTTAATGATCGCTTCGCAAGTCCGTCGGGTGAGCATGATAAATTGCCGATTCAAGATCAGCAGAAAGATGTGAATAAAACAGAGCAGTCGGACCCATAAAGAGATAATAAACGGGGATGGGAATATAATGATAAAAGTACTTCTAGTCGATGACCATGAACTGGTAAGAATTGGAATCAGCCGTCTTCTTGAGAATGCAGATGGAATTGAAGTTGTCGCTGAGGCCGATAGTGGTGAGACCGCGATTGAACAGGTTAAGAAGTCGAACCCCGATGTGATTCTTATGGATGTCTCAATGCCTGGAATCGGTGGGCTTGAGGCGACAAGAAGGCTCTCCCAAACTAATCCTCTGATACCTATTGTGATTGTGACGGTGCATAGCGAAGAGCCATTTCCTAATAGTCTACTTAAAGCGGGTGCAGTGGGTTATCTGCACAAAGGGTGTTCGGTCGATGAAATTGTTCTTGCGATTCGCAGCGTTCATGAGGGAAAGCGTTATCTGAGTAATCAGATCGCGCAGGGAATGGCTCACTCGCTCCTCTCTGAAAGTGAAGCATCACCTTTTGAAAAGCTCTCCTCGCGTGAGATGCAGGTGTTAATTATGCTTGTTAATGGTAATCGTAGCGGTGAGATAGCTAAAACACTCAACTTGAGTCCCAAAACGATTAGCACCTATCGTACCCGGTTATTCGACAAGCTCAAGGTTCATAATGAGGCAGAGATGACGCGCCTAGCATCCCGCTATGGTGTGCTTGAGGGGATTGAGTAACTCGTTTGACCACCGTGCTTTTCTTGCACGGTTGACTGCATCACCCGGTGTCTATCAGATGCTGGATACCGATGACACGATCATCTACGTCGGTAAGGCAAAAAATCTCAATAAAAGGGTTAGCAGCTATTTTCGCTCGTCGGGAATAGCACCTAAGACCGCAGCACTGGTCGCGCAAATTGCCAAAATTGATATTATCATCACCCATACCGAGGGTGAGGCGCTGCTGCTTGAAAATAGCCTCATCAAAAAATATCGACCC
>JAOTST010000134.1 GCA_029864785.1 Chromatiales bacterium
CTTCACGATGAGCAATGATTTCAGCTTTGCCATCGATAATAATTGATCTAAAAAATGCACTGGCGGGGCAAGCTAACTCCTCTGTACTACTGAAATAGGAGGGGATGATTGTTGAGTCTGTGGTTACATTGAAGGAGACGTTATTGTTCTCCTTGAGTAGACGCATTTTTTTGCCTTTTGGTGAACCGTGAAAATAGATAGAACCATCTAAATAGACAAAGTTTACCGGAACAGCGTAGGGCTTTTTGCCGCATAGCGCGAGAACACCATACTCTGCACTGTTGAGCATTTCACTGATAAGATTTTTGTCAGTGATTTTAAATATTTTTTTCATATTGCATTTTAATCTTTAGAGTTACATCGTCATGCGGAGGCTACTCGACGACCTCGCACTCCTCAATAAACTCTTTTTCTTCAATCCCTTCAGCGATCCACTCTTTCACAGATGGGTTGGATAAGATGGTATCCATATACGCTCTTTCGGTTTCACCAACTGAAGTTCCATAGCTATTAAAGCGCAAAACGATGGGGGCATACATCGCATCGGCAATAGAGAAGGAACCAAATAGATAATCACCTGCATCGGCATGCTGCTCTCTGCACTGTTTCCAAATCTCACATATGCGTTCGATATCGGTTTTTAGGTCAGATGTTATTTTGGTAAAAACCATCTTTTTGCGGCAATTCATATGCAGGTCATTTCTAATAGCGAAAAATCCAGAGTGCATCTCATGGCTAACTGAGCGGGCTAGGGCTCGAGATTCAATATCTTCGGGCCAACACAATTTTTCAGGGTAAAGTTCCGAGATATATTCGCAAATTGCCAATGAATCCCAGACAGTTATACCCTCGCGGACAAAAGCGGGGACTTTTCCTGATGGCGAATGCTCTAAAATGGCCTCTTCGCTTCCCTCAACATAGAGCGGGACTTTCGTCTCTTCGAAGGGGATCTTTTTTTCTTTCAAAAGCAGCCAAGGTCTGAGTGACCACGATGAATAATTTTTGTTTCCGATGATGAGATGATTCATTGTTTCTTGGTAGGTTCGGTAGTCTAAAAAAATACCAATTTACGTTTGTCGCTCTTGTGAAGCAAGCCAATTATGTTGTTCGATCGTTTAGCGTTGTTGGCGGGGACATATTGGGATTTGATATAATGGCTGTTGATGTGATGTTGATTGTAAAATGGCTGCAAAAGGTGAATAAGTGGTCAAAAAGAGCCCGCTCCCCATTTTGATTAGCTGAAAGGTGTTTTTGGGTCTGATATTTAGCGTTTATATTGGATATGTGACCAACAACCATTGACTTTTTTCTTTATAATGTATTAAGTTACGTCTATATCCTAAAATAAATAGAAAGAATGTCTCTTAACTTAGTGAAATTTAACGATCTTATTGAATTCTTGGAAGAGTGAAAATGAGAAAATCGATGTTAAACAGAGCACTTTTTATCTTCATGTCGTTAGCTACGTTGGCGATAGGCAGTGTTCAGGCTCAGCAAAACAAGCTCCTCGGCGTGCGCATATGGCCATCCCCAGATATGACTCGTCTAGTCTTCGATATATCCTCTCCGGTAGAGCACAAAGTCTTTAGCCTTTCAAAACCCAATCGAATCGTGGTTGACCTGAAAAATGTGAAGAAGGGCTTTATCTCCAAGGGCATCGACTACTCTAAAGGTTATGTAAAACATATTCGTGCCGCAGCAAAGAATGGTGGCAGGAATGTACGCATTGTTCTTGATGTGAGTGAAAAAGTTAAACCACACAGCTATCTTCTTAAGCCGCATGGTAATTATGGGCATCGGTTGGTTGTGGAGCTTGAGCAGAAGGTAAAAAAACGGAGTGTTGTACGTACCGCTGCGCAATATACCAATCAGGCACGTGACATCGTGATTGCTATTGATGCTGGGCACGGCGGTGAAGATCCCGGAGCGATTGGCGCAAAACGAATTATGGAGAAGGATGTAGTGTTGGCTATCGCCACGAAACTGAAAAGGCTGGTTGATAAGGAGCCCGGCATGCGCGGTGTTTTAACGCGTGAGGGTGACTACTTTATCCCCCTACGTAAACGTACCGCCATCGCCCGTAAGCACAAGGCTGATCTGTTTCTCTCTATCCATGCCGACTCATTTAAAGATGAGCGTGCCAAAGGGGCCTCGGTCTATACCCTCTCTTCGCGTGGAGCCACTAGTGAGCAGGCGCGTCTGTTGGCTCAAAAGGAGAATGAATCGGATTTGATCGGTGGTGTCACCATTGATGATAAAGATGATCAGCTCGCCTCGGTACTGCTGGATCTCTCTCAAGACGCATCGATTGTGATGAGTAGTGAGGTTGCGATTGGTGTACTAAAGGGGTTGAAAAGGGTTGGCAAGTTGCACAAGCGCAAGGTTGAGCAAGCAGGATTCCGCGTGTTGAAATCACCCGACATGCCTTCGATCTTGATTGAAACCGCTTTTATCTCTAATCCGAAAGAGGCATATCGCCTTAAGTCTCCAAAACACCAGAGCAAGATGGCCGGTGCAATTATGGGGGGAGTCAAGAGCTACTTTAAACGGAATCCACCGCCTGGAACCAAGCTGGCCATGGTGCGTAAACATAAGATTGCTCGCGGAGAGACCCTTTCGACGATTGCCAGCAGTTATCAGGTATCGATGGCGAGCCTGAGATCGGCTAACTCTCTTAAAGGGAGCATGCTGCGAGTCGGACAGGTTCTGGAAATTCCAGAGAGTTAGTCCCATTTTTGCGATAATCTGAATAGATTTATCACTTTTTGATATGGCTTCGGGGATATTTCTATTATCCTCTCTACTATGTCATCTCCCTCACCACAATCGAACCCCGCTGTAAGACGAATCCGCCAACTTCCTGTTCAGCTTGCGAATCAGATCGCCGCAGGTGAGGTGATCGAACGACCCGCCTCCGTGGTTAAGGAGTTGGTGGAAAATAGTATTGATGCCGGTTCGACTCAGATCGATATCGCCATTGAGCGAGGGGGAACACAGCTTATTCAGATCAGTGATAACGGCCACGGTATCGCTACGGACGATCTGGTGATGGCGCTATCTCCTCACGCGACCAGTAAGGTCTATAACCTTGAGGAGCTTAACCAGATCCTCTCACTGGGATTCAGAGGGGAAGCGCTGGCCAGTATCGCTTCGGTCTCCCGTACTAATTTGCAAAGTCGTCAGGCCGATTCACCGATGGGTTGGATGGTGACCGAATCGCTTGAGGCACCCCAACCTTGTGCGATACCTCCCGGTAGTCGCATTGTCGTCAGAGAGCTCTTTTTTAACACCCCCGGTCGTAAACGTTTTTTGCGCACTGAGCGCACTGAATTTTTGCAGATTGAGTCGATGGTTCGCCGTCTGGCATTGAGTCATTTTGATATTGGTTTTTCACTGGGACACAACGGTAAAAGCCTGTTTCATCTGCCAGTTGCAAAGACCGAAGAGCAGCAGTTGCAGCGTATTGGGCAGCTCTTTGGAAAGGCGTTTGTCGACTCTTCTTTGCAGGTAGAATTTGAAGCGGGGGGGATGCTTCTCTCTGGATGGGTAGGGACTCCGGACTACTCCATTAGCCAGAGTGATCGACAATACTTTTTTCTTAATGGACGCGGGATGCGCGATAAGGTGATTAGCCACGCTATCCGTCACGTCTATCAGGGTCATACACCCGAAGGAAGGTCGCCATCCTATCTGCTTAATCTAGAGATTGACCCTGAGCAGGTTGATGTCAATGTGCACCCGACCAAACAGGAGGTTCGCTTTCGACAGGGTCGGATGGTTCACGATTTTTTGACGACATCACTGATGCGAGCATTTGAGGAGGGCGGTACAAATCTCTCCCACAAATTCCACTCGATGCCTGCGGAGAGTACCAAACTTTATAATACTGCAGAGGGGCGATCACCTCAGCAAATTAATGAAGTTGCATCGGAGTATCAACGACCTCCAAATGGAGGGCGACAGACCACCTTCCATCGTTCCGGGGATGAGAGTTTCAGCGTCATTGCTGGTCGATATCTTCTATTCATTGTAAAGGGCGAACACTATCTGTGCGATCTGCCTTCGATCAGTCAGCGGGTAGTGGATGAGCATTTGGCTCAGTTAGATTCTGGTGAGGTTGAGATGTTGGCAAGTCAGCCGCTCCTCTTTCCAGAGATTATCTCTACTACTTCAGGAAAATTTATAGATATTAAAGAGAAGTTGGCGCAATTATCACGGTTTGGAATAACCCTTGAACCTCATGGAGAGCAAAAATTTATCTTGCGCAGCTTGCCGCTATTGTTGAGCAGTTCAAATCATCGACACTTTATTGAACAGCTTGTTAGTCAGTGGGACTCTGAGGTGAACCTCCATCAACTGATCAAACAGTCGGCTGCTTCGGCTGTTGTCGATGTTGAAGATAAGCATCTGAAAGATAGTTGGCTAAAGCCTCTTGGTCTAAGCCGTGTTTCACAACTGGTTGCCGCTAAAGAGACAATAAAACTGGACGGTGATGCGTTAGAAGGACTGTTCAGATAGCTTTATGGCCGACTGTAAAATTATTTTTCTGATGGGGCCTACCGCTTCGGGTAAAACCGAATCGGCGATGCGACTGGTTGATGAATTGAATGGCGAGATTGTTAGCGTCGACTCGGCGATGGTCTATCGTGGTATGGATATCGGTACCGCTAAACCGGAACCGGAACTACTGGCGGAGTATCCTCACGCCCTGATCGACTTGATCGATCCGTTAGAGAGTTACTCTGCGGCGCAGTTTCGTACCGATGCATTGAGAGAGATTAGCGAGATTCAGGCGCGTGGGCACACACCCATTCTGGCGGGCGGCACCATGCTCTACTATCGTGCTCTGGAATATGGACTATCGCCATTACCCGAGGCCGATCCCGAGGTACGGCAGCGTCTTGAGCAGCAGGCAGAGGAGCTCGGTTGGGAGGCGATGCATCAACGGTTGGCAGAGGTTGATCCTGAATCGGCGGCACGTATTCATCCCAATGACCCACAAAGGCTGCAACGTGCACTGGAGGTCTACGAGGTGAGTGGCAAGCCGATGAGTGAACTCTGGCAACAGGCCTCTGATCCGTTGGCAGAGAAGCCCTTAAAGATTGCTCTAGCACCAGCCGAGCGTTCAGTTTTGCACCAGAGAATTGAGCAGCGATTTGACCAAATGCTCAAACTGGGCTTTATTGATGAGGTGGAGAGACTTTATGAACGGGGTGATCTACACGATTCACTCCCTTCAATTCGTTGTGTTGGATATCGTCAGGTATGGAACTATCTCGCTGGCGATTGGGATCGGGATACGGCGAGAGAGAAGTCGATTATTGCCACACGGCAGCTTGCCAAGCGGCAGATGACGTGGCTTCGTTCAGAGCAAAATCTGAAC
>JAOTST010000135.1 GCA_029864785.1 Chromatiales bacterium
GACAGATTGACGCTTGGGCATCTTGTTAAACGACACATTCCCAAATACGTTGAGGCGGGAACCCCTCTTGAGATCCTTTATAAGCTATTTTCATCACCAAGCGACGCTGTCCTTATACTTAAAAGCAGAAAACCGATCGGGATATTAACCACCAAAGACTCAATTCGCCTGATTAGTAAGAAAACTGCCAACACATCACCGGTTGAACAACATATGAGTACCCCTGTTCGAACAGTCTCAAGTCATCTCTCTATTAGTGAGGCATTAACACTTATACAAACCAAAAATTATAAACGCCTAATCGTGTGTGATGATGAAGGAGAGCTTCTCGATACCATCACCCAGCAAGATCTTGTTTCTTTGACTTACAATCGCTGGTCTGACTTGATGAAGAGTCATCAAGATGAGCTCATCGAACTTATCGAAGTTCTTAAACAACAAAATTCTCAATTCCAAAAATTGATCAGTTTAGATCGACTGACAGGAATCAATAATCGTTCAAAAATTGAAGAACTCATCTTACAAGAAGTTGAGCGTAATGATCGCTATAAATCTGAACACCCATTTAGCATTTTGTTTGTTGATATCGATTTTTTTAAATTGGTAAATGATCGCTGGGGTCATCTTATGGGAGACTCTGTGCTGAAACAGATAGCCCAACTTCTTTGTGAGGTATCTAGAGTCTCTGATAATGTAGGACGATGGGGCGGCGAAGAGTTTATTATCATGCTTCCTCATACAAATCTGAATGATGCGATCATATTAGCTGACCGACTTAACAAAATAGTCCGTGAAGCTAAATTTGAGAGTGATGAAAAAGTGACGGTAAGTATCGGTATTGCCCAATACAAAAATAGTGAAGGCTATAAGTCACTCCTAAACCGTAGTGACAAGGCATTATACATAGCGAAAAAATCGGGAAGAGACTGTTACAAGGTTGCGGAATAGTCCCACAATTCTACGTCCATATTACACCTCTTTCAAAGCCCAATACTGCCTGACAAAGTGCTCACATTATCTCTATTATCAGATAACGGTAACACCACCCTATCTCATCTGGCGGCACCTAAATCCCGATTTGATAAAGTTACTGGGAATTCCTATTTTAATAAGCTTAATTGATTGACTACTTCACGGGGCTACTAAGAGCCAAGGGCACATATCTTAAATTTATGTATTTATTATAAATATTAAGCGGAACTTACAGTCTGTTATTTTTTCCCTTACTCACCAGGCTTATCACTATAAAATCGTAATTACCCATCATCACTCTTTGAGATTTGATGAAACACACGTGATATATAAGCAATAATTGATTCTATCTCCCGATCAGTCAGCACCCCCTTCCATGCAGGCATACTGCTATAAGGAATGCCATTTTTAATTCTCTCTTTAAGCCGAGATCGGGGCATGCTCATCATAAACGTTGCATTAGTTAAGTTACGTGGATGGGGCTCTAAAAAACTACCAATCCAATTTTTTCCCGTACCATCTGCGCCATGACAAAATGCACAATTTTTTTGAAATAACCTCTCTCCATTCCGCTCCTGCATATTTAATTCATTCGTCACAGGGGCAATATCATGCACAGCGTAAGGTGTAGCCCCACTCATTCCATCTAATTTCGTCGAGGTCAATGAGCCCCTATGCGAATAATTAGATCTTGGAAACGAGACTGCACGCGGCTCCCAAATTGCCCCTTCATTATTCACTTTGGCTCGATCATGGCAAGAGATGCAACTTGATAAAAAGCGTGCCTTTCCCGCCTTCTGACTTTTGGTTAACTCTTGATCTGGCGTATCCAGCGGGAGATCACCAAGGGCAAATGGATAGGCATCTATATAACGTTCATGTCGTGGCCATCCATTTTCTGCCGTGTGATAACGTGTATTTATCGCACGATTTTTCATAAACTCAAGTCGCACGAAATCGACTACTGATTCGATCTCCTGATTAGATAGAAAGTGTGTGAATGATTGCATCGCAGTACCCGGACGACCATTAGTGACGGTCATAATCATCGATTTTCTAGATAACGTTTCAGGATCTGTTTTTTGAAAGTTACGTGGTACAGGGGAGAGAAAAGTGGCCGCCAACGTCCGGGCATCTCCTGAGTACCCATGGCAGTAGTAGCAGCGAAAATTATAGATCGCGCGTCCCTGCTCATGGTGACCAGAGACTTTTTGATCGTTATTTATCGTCTCTTTTTTTTTAGCTCATCTTTAAAAGCGCGAGGATTGTGCTGAATGTAAGCCTGAAAAACAAACTCTGTCACATTGGCAATCTGCTGGTCACTCAGCACCTTCCCCCAAGCCGGCATTTCAGAGCCAAGGCGACCATATTTGATCCCTTTAAACAGAGCAGGACGATTCATGCTTTGCTGATATCTATCAGCGAGAAAGTTGGCCGGCTTAGGGTTGATAAAATAGGCTCTTGGCCCCTTTCCATCGCCACTAGGGCCATGACAGGTAAAACAGTTATGCATATAAAAATCTCGACCCTGACTGATTTTACCGATTAAATTATTGGGCATTGATTTTGTCATCTCAGTAGAGGGAGTTTCTGTCGCCTTCAAATTCTGATTTTTCTTTTGGGGCGATGGTGTTGAGACTCCATGGGCTCTAGTACCCGATAAGCCCTCTATCTGAGGACGTTCTGACATAAAGGCAATCCGAATATAATCGACCACATCATTAATCTGCTTCGACGATAGTTTCCCTGTAAAAGAGACCATTGGTGTACCCGCTATTCCTTGTGTAACGGCACTAATCATATTTTCAGCTGATAGTGAGCGACCCCGTTCCGAGGTAAAATCACGAGGCTTAAATTTTAGACCCGTAGTCCAACGCCCACCATCACCTTTATCACCGTGACAGACCGAGCAATTTTTCTCGAAAATTGGACGTCCTGGGTGACTTTTGCGTGTCTGGCGTGCATTGATAAACTGACTTAATAGATAATCTGCCAAGGCCGCAATCTTCTCTTTAGAGAGCTGTCCACTCCATGCAGACATTGCCGTACCCGGACGACCGTTTGTAATTGAGTGAATAATGCGTGGACGAACCAGATCTCGCTGCGATGCTGCTGATGTAAAGTTACGCGGAGGAGGGGTAAGCGATTTAGTTGCCCTGCTTTGTCCATCGCCCCGATCACCATGGCACACCGAACAGTAGTTATGGTACAACAGGGCTGGGTTGGGAGCTTCAGAGGCCACCGTGGTGGCTCCGAACAGAAGCATCATTCCAGAAATAAATAGATAACTGTATTGAGACATATTTTTTCGCATAATTATTATTAATATATTTTTATCTGAAATAGTAATATTTTTTGTGTTGTTATACTATAGCCTAATCACTAAAGGTGAAATACGACTCTTCATTAAAGAGGAGCATATAATAATTATAAGGCTACGTCCGAAAACGGATCATTCACTGTAGCTATAACTCTAGAGAAGTGGTAATTGATTTAACACACTCTGGGCAGTGGAGGTAATGCTCTGTGAATTTATATCCGCAGACGAACAGATTAATAAACAACAGAAGAACCTCCTTTGGCCTTTTGCTGTCTGCCTTATCGCTAATTATTTCATTTCAGTTATATGCTGCGGATAACGTTTGGGATCCAAATAAAATTCTTGGTTCAAAACATGATTTAACCAGCTTAAATAAGCGAGCTGGCGCAGATGCAATGGAGGGTGTTGCTTTTACCAACTTAAATAATGCCTGCGTTTATTGTCATATCCCCGAAGAAGATTTGGATAATAAAAATAAATCGGGACAAATTCCAAGCTGGAATCGTTTCCGACCTATCAGTAAAAATTATAAAATGTATAAAAGTAATACTTTTGACTCAAAGTCAGGAGAACCCAACGATATCAGCCTCCTCTGTTTGTCATGTCATGATGGCGGCATGTCTGTAGATAGAGTCGTCAACACCGGTAGTCACTGGAATAGTGGCAAAGAACAAACACTACATATGCGCATTAGCGGAAATAATGACCTGGAAAGTTGTGGTAAATGCCACGATGGATCTGTTGCTCATGATATCACCGTAAAAGAGCTTGGTACCAACCTAACCAATGATCACCCAATATCTATTCGCTACGCCGGTCTCAATATGACTATTAATGGATTTAAAAGCCCCGATGGACTTGATGGTTTCAATAATGGCGTAAAACTGTTTAATGGCTATATTGAATGTGCCACTTGCCACGACATTCATAATCCAGATAAAAAAATGCTGCTTCGCACCGACACTGAATCACTCTGTAGAACCTGTCACAATAACTAAAAACCAGTTATATAGGCAGAATTAAGCGCCGTGTATTAGCGCCATTCTTTTAATCTATTCGTAGATTAGCCATTAATTGGTTCAACAAAATTTACTCCAAGCTATTGATGTGAGCCACGCCTCCATAGCTCCCGACCCAACGACTTCCATCTTCTCCTTCAGCCATCGAGAAAACATTATTGGAAAAAAGGCCCTCAGAAGTCGTAAATTTTTTCATATCATTGGGGCCTTTAAAAGCAACCAACCCACCACTAGTGCCTACCCATAGCTGACCATCACTATCTTCGCGTAGCATAAAAATATGATCAGATGGAAGCCCCTCTTTCATCGTATAGTTCGTCCATGTTTTTCCATCAAAACGAGAGAGTCCCGCACCCCATGTTCCACACCAGACAACTCCATTTTTATCAACATTCATAGAGATAATATAGTTAGGATTATAGGCTACATCGATGTTATCCAGCCCCTGCTCTTTCTTTTGTCGTGCATGATGACTCGATGCTTTGCCGGGATCATTCTTAAATTTAATATCCTTCTTAACCAGCTCATAAGGTGCTCCTAGGCCATCCTTATGCTGCCAATTTTGCCACTGTTCATTTTTGAAATGAGCAAGGCCCCCTTCTGTTCCGAGCCAGATACTACCATCAGGATCTTCTGCCAGACCGTAGACCCAATCATTGGGAAGACCGCCGTTAGTGTTATCAACCGTGTAGGTATCCCATTTTGAGCGATCACCTAAATCGCCACCGCGAATACGGTTGGCACCAGACCAGGTAGCAATCCAGACATCGCCATTAGCCGCCTCCAGCACTTCATAGACAAAGGCATCGGCAAGCCCCTGTGGAATATTATAGTTTTGCCATGTTTCTTTCGTGGGTTCGAGTAGCGAAAGCCCTCCACCATAAGTTCCGACTGCAATTTTATCCTTTAGCTTACCAACATAAAAAACGCCATTGGAGAGTAGGCCGTTTTTATTGTTATACATCTTGTAGGTATCATTTTTAGTCTCATAACGAATTACTCCACCTGAAGTTCCCACCCACATCAAATCCCCATCGGCAAGGATACTCTTTACGT
>JAOTST010000136.1 GCA_029864785.1 Chromatiales bacterium
CCTGAGGCGATAAAAAGGATATGGTCGGTCTTGATCATGCCGTACTTAGTGGTGACGGTACAGCCCTCAACCAGCGGTAACAGGTCGCGCTGAACCCCTTCACGTGAGACATCGGCACCCTGACTATTGGAACGCCCGGTGATCTTGTCCATCTCATCGAGAAAGACGATGCCGTTCTGCTCGACCGCTTCAACCGCGAGGGACTTGAGGTCATCCTCGTTGATCAGCTTGGCAGCCTCTTCATCGGTAATCTGTTTGATCGCATCCTTAATCTTTAGCTTACGCTTCTTAGTCTTCTTGCCGCCCATGTTCTGGAACAGACCCTGTAGCTGGTTGGTCATCTCCTCCATACCGGGAGGCGCCATAATCTCTACACCGACCGATGAGGCACTCACCTCAACCTCGATCTCCTTGTCGTCGAGATCTCCCTCTCTTAATTTTTTACGGAATTTCTGGCGGGTCGCACTTTCAGGCTCCTCCTTTGCAGGCTCCTCTTCCATCTCTCCAAAATCACTACTGCGCGCAGGGGGGAGCAGAATATCGAGGATACGATCCTCGGCCGCCTCAAAGGCGCGGTGCTCCACCTTGGCCATCTCCTGTTCACGTACCATTTTGATTGAGATATCGACTAGATCGCGGACGATCGACTCAACATCACGGCCAACATAACCTACTTCAGTAAATTTGGTCGCTTCAACCTTCATAAAAGGGGCGTTGGCAAGCTTAGCAAGGCGGCGAGCGATCTCGGTCTTACCGACACCCGTGGGACCGATCATCAGGATATTCTTCGGGGTGATCTCATTACGCAGATCGGCATCAACCTGACCGCGACGCCAGCGGTTACGCAGGGCGATGGCCACCGCACGTTTAGCGCCATCCTGACCAATAATATGTTTGTCGAGTTCGGAGACGATCTCTTTGGGAGTCATTGACATCGATTTATACGTCCAGAGTTTCTATGGTGAGGTTATGATTGGTATATATGCAGATATCTGCGGCGATTGAGAGCCCTTTTTCCACAATCGTGCGGGCATCTAGCTCAGTATTGTCGATCAACGCCGTAGCTGCAGACTGGGCAAAAGAGCCCCCTGAACCGATGGCAATGAGGTCATTTTCGGGCTCAATCACATCTCCATTACCGGTGATCATTAGCATTGCGGTCTTGTCGGCCACCAGCAGAAGTGCTTCGAGCTTACGCAACACTCGATCACTACGCCAATCCTTGGCCATCTCTACCGCCGCGCGGGTTAGATGACCTTGATGCTTCTCCAGTTTTGCCTCAAAACGCTCGAAGAGGGTAAAGGCATCGGCAGTGCCTCCTGCAAATCCGGCAATCACCTTATCGTGATAGAGACGACGCACCTTACGCGCATTGCCCTTCATAATGGTATTACCGAGAGAGACCTGACCATCTCCGCCGATAACAACTTGGTCATTTCGGCGCACGGCGAGGATTGTGGTTCCGCGATACTGTTCCAATTGAGACTACCTTTAAAAGAGGAGGAGGGTTAGAAGGGGCGTTATTCTACACCCCCTTGCCAGAGATCTCAGCAACGCTGCCATCGCTATTTTGCTGTCAGCTTGACCCGATCTTTCCCAGCTATCGCATCAAGCTGCTCACTGTTTTTGTTTTTCAACCGCTCCAACATAGTCGCAAGGCCATCTTTACGGATCTCTGCGCTAAAAGAGTTACGGTAATTGGTGATCAGGCTAATCCCATCAACATTGACATCATAGATGAGCCAGACTCTCTTTTTAGCGGAGAAATAGAGCTTAAAGTTAACCGGTATCTCAAGACCACTGGGCACGGCAAAGATCGATTTAACCGTCACCTTTTTAGTTGATGCATCCCATGCTACCGGTTCATAGGTAATGATCCGATCACCCATCTCAAGGATCTCATCGAGCAACTTGGGATCATCAAACATCGCAGAGACATAGAAGCGAATCACCAATGTCTGAAACTCCTGAACAAACAGCTGCTGCTGCTCACTCGTCGCCTCCTTCCAATATTTCCCAAGAACCCAGCGCGACATCGCACGAATATCAAAGTGGTGAACAAGCACATCATTGGCAAGCACCATAAGGTGTGAGCCATCCTTCTTAATCTGTACCCTGTCTCGATCCATATTGACCAGCAGACGATGGACAGCGTTTTGTAACATCACCACCGGACCCAAATTTTCTTTCTGTTGAATCGACTGATCATCTGCTGCCAAAGCGATATTGGCAGAGAATAGGGTAAAAGCCGCCGCCAGCAAAAGCAGCCTGTATGAGAAAGGCCAAACTATATATTTTTCCATTTTATTCCGTCTAATTTTATCAAATCCGATATCGGTGGTAGGGCATTATGATGCGAATTATAACCAATGGCGAAACAATTAGGCACAATGATGGAGAGCAGTGGTAAAATTATCACCTTAATTAAGTAAAACACGTTAATCATGAAATCCCCCGAACTTTTAGCCCCCGCAGGAAATCTGCGTAATCTTGAGTACGCGATCCGCTACGGTGCCGATGCGGTCTATGCCGGTATGCCACGCTATAGCCTACGTGTACGTAACAATGACTTCTCCACTCTGGAGCAGCTCAAAACGGGGATCGATATTGTCCATCGTGCTGGAAAAGAGTTTTTTCTCGCCAGCAATCTGCTACCCCACAATAGTAAGGTAAAAACCTATATTGATGACGTCACACCCATTATTGAACTCAAGCCCGATGCACTGATTATGGCCGACCCCGGCCTGATCATGATGGTGCGAGAAAAATGGCCCGATCTACCGATCCACCTATCGGTACAGGCCAATACCATGAATAGTGCCGCCGTGAAATTTTGGCACTCGATGGGGGTAAAACGGGTCATCCTATCGCGCGAACTCTCTCTTGATGAAGTGGCTGAGATTCGTCAGGAGTGCCCCGAGATGGAGATCGAGGTCTTCGTTCACGGTGCCCTCTGCATCGCCTACTCAGGACGCTGCCTGCTATCGGGTTATTTTAACCATCGCGATGCCAATCAGGGAAGCTGCACCAACTCCTGCCGCTGGGACTACAAGGTCTCCGATGATCCTGAAAATCAGAAGGCTGAACCACAAGTCATCAGTGGTACCGATATCGGCCAACGCAATCCTCTCTCCGAGCAGAGTTACCTGCTGGAGGAGGCCAACCGTCCCGGCGAGATGATGCCAATTGAGGAGGATGAGCACGGCACCTATATCATGAACTCTAAGGATCTGCGCGCCATCGAACATATCAACCGGTTGGTCGAGATTGGGGTCGATAGTCTCAAGATCGAGGGTCGTACAAAGTCCCACTATTATGTGGCGCGCACCACCCAGATCTACCGTAAGGCGATCGACGATGCGGTAGCGGGTCACCCGTTTGATCCCAACTCACTCGGTGAGCTAGAGAACCTTGCCAACCGGGGCTATACCGACGGCTTCCTTGTGCGCCACCACACCCAGGAGTATCAGAACTACATCAGTAACTACTCCGGTAGTAAAAAGCAGCAGTTTGTTGGTGAAGTAAGCAGTTACCAACCTGATACTGGCATTGCTACCATTGAGGTTAAGAATAAATTCCGCGTGGGCGATGCGATTGAACTCATCATGGCCAACGGCAATCAGACCATTATCCTTGAGCAGATCAACGACATGAAGGGCAACCCCATGGATGAGGTGCCCGGCGGCGGTTATCAGGTACAGATACCACTGCCCGTAGCGGCCGAAGGGAGCTATGCGCTGGCACTACTGGCGCGTAATTTACCTGCTTAAAATATAACGAGGAGAGCACAATGCCAAAGGCAAGTGAACTAAAAAAGGGGATGATCATTGAGATCAATGGCGCCCCGCATATCATCAAACACTTTGAGGCAAAGAGCCCCTCATCACGTGGCGCTGTCACCACCTACAAGATCCGTTTCAACAATATGCTGACCGGACAGAAGCTTGATGAGAGCTACAAGGGTGATGACTTCATCAAAGAGGCCGACTGCATCAAGCGCCAGGTGCAGTACTCCTATATTGATGGTGATGATTATGTCTTTATGGATCTGGAGGATTATGCCCAGTACGCCCTCAATCATGAAGATATTACCGAGCAGATAGGTTATCTCACAGAAGGGCTGGAGGGGATCACAGCCCTACTACTTGATGGTAAGATTCTTGGCATAGAGCTGCCTCAAACCGTCACTCTCACCATCACCGAAACCGCCCCCGGTATCAAGGGTGCCACTGCGGCAGGCCGCACCAAGCCGGCCACACTGTCGACTGGGCTGGAGGTTCAGGTTCCCGAATATCTTGAGAGTGACGAGGTGATTAAGGTCAATACCACTACCGGGAAATTTAGCTCCCGCGCATAATTTCCCTACGATACCCTAGAGTCACTCTAGGGTTCACAAGCGATTATGAGCTGTTATAGTCTGTACGATTGTCGTACAGGGATCGGGCGTTTTAATGGAAATAGAGAGTAACGGAACGAAGCGAATCAGTAGCGCCTTTTTTCTCATTATCGCTATTCTTGTTACTATCACTATGTCTGGACTCAATCGAATTGAAACGGTTGAAGCCCGCTTTGACACGGTAGTCAATACTCACAACGTCGAGATCGAAATCGTCCACAAGATCTTGAAAATTGCTCGTGAACGCTCACTCCTTCTACAAAATATGCTCCTTACTCATGACGCATTTGAGTGGAATGAGCAACAGATGAAGATGAGCCTCTACAATGACCATTACTACGCGTTGAGAAAAGAACTATTAACATTTGAACTCGATGGAAAAGAGCAGCTATTACTGACAAAACAGCAGCAACAGACCACTAAAACCGGCATCATTCAATCCGATATTTCACTACTCCTCGCTAATGAGGAGTATGAAAAGGCACAAATCCTCTTCTTTAAACAGATGCTCCCCAACCAGGCGATAGCCATGGACTACATGGAGCAGTTTGGCGCTCAACAGCACAAACATATTCTCCAAGAACAAAAGGCCACACGTAATCAGATCGGCTATTACAAGGAGCTGATGTGGTTCCTGCTTTGTCTTGGTGTCATTGTCAGTATATTGATCGCCATCGGTGTTATCTACTGGCTAAAACAAGAGATTCAGCGACGCAACCAGATTGAATCGGAGCTTGAAGAACGGGTAAAGAGTCGCACCGAGAAGCTCTCCCACATAGCGACCCACGACACCCTCACCGGTCTCCCCAACCGCACCCTCTTTAATGAGCAGTTAGTGCAAGCCATCAAAGAGTCACATCGCTACAGTAACTTTACCGCCCTCTTTTTTATGGACCTTGATGGTTTTAAGCAGATCAATGACCAGTATGGGCACGA
>JAOTST010000137.1 GCA_029864785.1 Chromatiales bacterium
ACAACGAGGATTAGCTATGCAGGTTTCAGTCGAATCAACTGGTGCACTAGAGCGCAAAATGACCGTCGCAGTACCAGAAGAGAGAGTTGAGAGTGAGATTCAAAATCGTCTTAAGCGCATAGCAAAAACCGCTAAAATCGATGGTTTCCGCCCAGGAAAGATTCCTATGAGTGTTGTTAAACAACAGTATGGGGCCAGCGTTCGTGCTGATGTGGTCGGCGAGGTCATTCAAAGTACCTATTATGAAGCCCTGGGCCAAGAAAAACTTCAACCCGCCGGAATGCCTAATATTGAACCCAAAGATATTGATGGCGCTAATGGTCTTGAGTACGTGGCTACCTTCGATGTTATGCCTGAAGTGACCCCCGCACCATTTAGCGGCGTAAAGCTTGAAAGTGTTAAGGCCGAGGTGATGGATGCTGATATCGATAAGATGCTGGAGACGCTGCAAAGCCAACGTGCCAGCTGGGATTCAGTAAAGCGCAAGTCAAAAGATGGCGAACGTCTCACAATCGATTTTGAAGGAAAAATTGATGGCGAAGCCTTTAATGGAAACAGCGGTCAAAGTGTTCCTGTTACCCTCGGTGGTGGTCGCATGATAGCGGGTTTTGAAGAGGGACTTGTCGGTGCCAAAGCGGGTGATGAGCTAACACTTGATCTCACTTTCCCCGAAGATTACGCCTATGAAGAGGTGGCAGGTAAGCCGGTACAGTTTGCAGTCACTGTTCATAAGGTAGAGAAACCTAAACTTCCCAAGCTGGATGATGAGTTTGCCAAGAGTCTGGGGATTGATGACGGTTCCATTGATACCTTACGTGCTGAGGTTAAAGGTAATATGGAGCTTGAGCTTGAACAGAGAATTCGCGCGACTTTAAAAGAACAAGTGCTCAATAAGATTGTTGAGGCGAATGAGTTTGAGATCCCCGCAGCGCTTATTGATAATGAGTCGCAGGCACTGCTCCAGCAGATGCAGCAGCAGATGCAGGCATCTCCTGGTAAGAGTGTTGATCTCAATCCTGAAATGTTTGCCGATGAAGCTAAACGTCGTGTCCAGCTTGGCATGGTGATCGCCGAGATTATCAAGCAAAATGAGCTTAAGGCAGATGGGGATAAGGTTCGCGCCAAGATTGACTCAATTGCCGCTACCTATGAGAAGCCTGAAGATGTCGTCAATTACTACTACGGAGATGATAAACGCCTGAAGGAGGTTGAATCTCTGGTGCTAGAAGAGTCGGTGATTGACTGGGCGATTGAACAAGCTGATGTCGAAGAGGTTGAAAAAAGCTATAACGACATCATGATGCAGGGATAACTGTAAATAATTTTAAGAGCTGAATATGTTCGATAACAATACGAGACCCGATATGAGCGAAATTTCAAATGCATTAGTCCCCATGGTGGTTGAACAGACTGCCAGAGGAGAGCGTTCGTACGATATCTACTCACGTCTGCTTAAGGAGAGGGTCATCTTTATCGTGGGTCCGATTGAGGATCATATGGCCAATCTAGTGGTCGCTCAGCTCCTCTTCTTGGAGTCAGAGAACCCCGATAAAGACATTCATCTCTATATCAACTCTCCGGGTGGTTCGGTTAGTGCTGGTCTGGCTATCTACGATACGATGCAGTTTATCAAGCCAGAGGTGAGTACCATGTGTCTCGGTATGGCGGCCAGTATGGGCGCGGTACTGCTTGCTGGTGGTGCAGAGAACAAGCGTTTCATTCTGCCCCATGGCCGAGTAATGATCCATCAGCCTCTGGGCGGTTATCAGGGGCAGGCGACCGATATTGAGATCCACGCCAAAGAGATCCTTAAGGTGCGTGAGCAACTCAATAGCATCTTGGCGAACCACTCGGGTCAGCCAATGGATACCATCCAGCTTGATACCGAACGTGATAACTTTATGGATGGAGAGACTGCAGTTAAGTACGGTCTGGTCGATAAGGTACTTGATAGCCGAAGTAAAGAAGCGGCCACAGAGTAACGTTTTGGGGTTGAAAATTACCCCAAAAACAGGCATATAGAAGCTAACGAACTAGAATTTTGAGGATTTATTGAATGAGTGACGACGAAAACACAGGCGAAGAGGAGAGCGGCAAGCTTCTCTACTGCTCATTTTGTGGTAAGAGTCAGCACGAAGTTCGTAAACTGATTGCGGGTCCTTCGGTCTTTATCTGCGATGAGTGCGTCGATCTTTGTAACGATATTATTCGTGACGAGATTGAGGAGGATTCAGAGGGAGAGGGGAGTTCCAGCCTTCCTACGCCAAAGGAGATTAATGAAACCCTCGATGAGTATGTCATTGGTCAAGCTCAGGCCAAAAAGGTTCTCTCTGTAGCGGTCTATAACCACTACAAACGCCTCAGTGCAGGAGCCCAGAAGGATGATGTGGAACTCTCGAAGAGTAATATCCTGCTGGTTGGCCCTACCGGCTGCGGTAAAACACTGCTGGCAGAAACCCTTGCGCGCACACTGAATGTTCCCTTTACCATTGCCGATGCCACCACGCTGACTGAGGCCGGTTATGTGGGTGAGGATGTTGAGAATATCATCCAGAAACTGTTACAGAAGTGTGACTACGATGTCGACAAGGCGCAGACCGGTATTGTCTATATTGATGAGATCGACAAGATTTCGCGTAAATCAGACAATCCATCGATCACCCGTGATGTTTCCGGAGAAGGGGTTCAGCAGGCCTTGCTGAAGCTTATCGAAGGGACTGTCGCATCGGTTCCTCCTCAGGGTGGACGGAAGCATCCGCAGCAAGAGTTTCTACAGGTCAATACCGCCAATATCCTGTTTATTGTGGGTGGTGCCTTTGCCGGTCTCGATAAGGTGATTCAGCATCGTACCGAAAAGGGTGGAATCGGCTTCTCGGCCGAGGTAAAGAGCAAGGATGAGAAGAGTAAGGCATCCGAGGTTGTGCTTAATAGTCTGGAGACCGAAGATCTCGTTAAATATGGTCTTATCCCCGAGTTTGTCGGGCGCCTACCTGTTCATGCGGTCCTCGAAGAGTTGGATGAAGATGCTCTGGTACAGATCCTCACCGAACCCAAAAATTCGCTGACTAAGCAGTACGGTAAACTCTTTGAGATGGAGGATGTCGCTCTAGAATTTAGAGATGATGCCCTGCACGCCATTGCCAAAAGGGCGATGGAGCGTAAGACGGGGGCACGTGGCCTGCGTTCAATCCTAGAAAATGTTCTGCTCGATGTGATGTATGAACTTCCATCATCCAACGATGTGAGCAAAGTGGTGGTTGATGAGAGTGTGATTAAGGGTGATGCAGAGCCACTTTTGATTTATGAATCAACCGAACAAAAGGCGCTCGCCTCGGGCGAATAATCTTCGACTCACCGGCAATCAACTCTTGATTGTCGGTATGATTGTCCTCACCTCTATACTATATTAGAGCCCGAAATTCATTTTTGGCACTTATCGCTATATCTTTAGAGAGGCTGCAATGAGCGAAATCGAACAGACAGAAACAGTGGATAGCAAAGAGACGACTCCCGTACTTCCCTTGAGGGATGTGGTGGTCTATCCACATATGGTGATCCCCCTGTTTGTCGGGCGTGATAAGTCGATTCGTGCCCTGGAAGAGTCGATGGCTAGTGACAAAGAGATCCTTCTGGTCGCACAGAAGAGTGCCTCTGAGGATGAGCCCAAGCTTGATGAGATCTTCCGCATCGGCACCGTCGCCAATATCCTGCAACTGCTACGCCTACCTGATGGAACTGTAAAGGTTCTTGTTGAGGGTAAGCATCGTGCACATATCGATGAATTCGTGACCGATGATGACTACATCGCGGCAAAACTCTCGACACCTGAGAGTGATGTCCTTGATGAGAAGGAGGCCGAGATTCTCTCGCGCTCACTAATCTCGCAGTTTGAACGTTACATCAAGATTAATAAGAAAATAGCACCTGAGGTGATGAACTCACTAACCGGTATTGATGACCCCAATCGTCTGGTCGATACTGTTGCTGCTCATATGTCGTTGAAGGTTAGTGAGAAGCAGACGATCCTTGAAATGGTCGATCTACAGCAACGTTTTGAGAAGCTACTGGCACTCATTGAATCTGAGCTGGATCTGCTGAGTGTTGAAAAACGCATTCGTGGTCGCGTTAAGAAGCAGATGGAGAAGAGCCAGCGCGAGTACTATCTTAACGAGCAGATGAAGGCGATCCAGAAGGAGATGGGGGATCTCGATGAAGCGGCCCCCAATGAACTAGAAGAGCTTGAACAGAAAATGAATGAGGTTGGCCTAACCAAAGAGGCCAAAAAGAAGGCTGATTCTGAACTTAATAAGCTGAAGATGATGTCACCTCAATCTGCCGAGGCGACCGTTGTCAGAAGCTATATTGACACCCTGGTGAACCTTCCTTGGAAGAAAAAAACCAAAGTGCGTAAGGATCTAGCCAGAGCTGAGGCCATTCTTAACGAAGATCACTATGGACTTGAAAAGGTTAAAGAGCGCATTCTTGAGTACCTTGCGGTGCAACAACGGGTTTCAAAGTTAAAAGGCCCTATCCTCTGTCTAGTTGGGCCTCCTGGAGTGGGTAAGACCTCTCTAGGGGAGTCAATTGCACGGGCTACAAATCGTAAATATGTCCGCATGGCACTGGGTGGCGTGCGTGATGAGTCTGAAATACGTGGACACCGTCGCACCTACATCGGTTCTATGCCCGGTAAAATTCTGCAAAATATGAGCAAGGTGGCGACCCGCAACCCGCTGTTCCTGCTTGATGAGATCGACAAAATGGCCTCCGATATGCGTGGCGATCCCGCCTCAGCACTGCTTGAGGTGCTCGATCCAGAGCAGAATCATACTTTTAGTGATCACTATCTTGAGGTCGATTACGATCTATCAGATGTGATGTTTATCGCCACCTCGAACTCGATGAATATCCCCGCGCCCCTGCTGGATCGGATGGAGGTGATTCGTCTTGCCGGTTATACCGAAGATGAGAAGCTCAATATTGCGATGAAATATCTCCTTCCCAAGGAGCAGAAGGCCAATGGCCTCAAAGAGGGTGAGGTAGAGGTCTCTGAATCGGCGATACTTGATATTATTCGCTACTACACGCGTGAGGCTGGCGTACGCCATCTACAGCGTGAGATTGCTAAAATCTGTCGTAAGGTCGTGAAGCAGCTTCTGTTGAAAGATGCAGAGGCTCCGGTTGTGGTTACGCCTGATGAGCTTGAAGAGCTGTTGGGTGTTAAACGTCACCGTTATGGTCTCGCGGAAGAGTCTGATCAGGTTGGGCAGGTTACCGGGTTGGCTTGGACTCAGGTAGGCGGTGAGCTGCTGACTATCGAAACCGTGGTGG
>JAOTST010000314.1 GCA_029864785.1 Chromatiales bacterium
CCTTTACGAGCGCCTAGCAGTAGTACACCGGCAAGGGCAGCAGATGCACCGGCCATGTGAACAATTCCAGATCCGGCAAAGTCGAGGAAGCCAAGATCACCGAGGCTAAACATGCCAAAGACTGAGCTTCCGCCCCATGTCCATGAACCTTCAAGCGGGTAGATGACCGCAGTCATCACAACGGCGAAGAGCATAAATGCCCATAGCTTCATACGTTCGGCAACAGCGCCCGATACGATAGACATTGCGGTTGCAACAAAGACCACCTGGAAGAAGAAGTCAGCGGCGGTTGAGTAGACAGAACCTCCGTTGAAACCCTCTTCAGCTGATTTGGCCAGCGCATCTTTTACCAGACTATCCCCACCGGCAATACCGTCAAGGAAGAGACCGCCGCCATACATAATTTCGTAACCAACAACCATGAAAGAGGTGCAGGCAATAGCATAAAGCACCACGTTTTTGGTAAGGATTTCAGCGGTGTTCTTGGCGCGAACCATACCCGCCTCAAGCATTGCAAAACCAGCGGCCATCCACATAACCAGCGCACCCATCACTAAAAAGTAGAAGGTGTCCATGGCGTACTGAAGTTCAAAAATTTGATTTTCCATTATTTTGTCCTCTTATAGTGCTTCGGAACCGGATTCACCGGTACGGATACGCACAACCTGCTCCAGGTTAGAGACAAAAATTTTGCCGTCTCCAATTTTTCCTGTGTTGGCAGCGTTGCTAATGGCCTCGATAACTTGATCGACCATATCGGCTGATACGGCCGCTTCGACCTTTACCTTGGGAAGAAAATCGACGACATATTCGGCTCCGCGATAGAGTTCGGTGTGGCCCTTTTGACGACCAAAGCCTTTAACCTCGGTGACGGTCACGCCCTGAACTCCAATTTCGGAGAGTCCTTCGCGTACGTCATCGAGCTTAAAGGGCTTGATGATTGCTGTGACAAGTTTCATTGCTCTGCTCCAGTAATTAATCTTATTAAATTAGCCCACCCCTTTCGCCTTCGATAGGAATGACATAGGGGAGTAATCGCAATCATTGTGCCAATTATGATTTATAGGCAATTAGCACCATTTTGGCGCTAAATAGCCCTATTTTTATGGGAGTTTGCACTTATTTGGGGAAGTGAACGTTCGTTCGCACTGTTCTGGTGCGAAAAGAGGGGGCGGAATTGATGGTTGTAATAGCGGGTGTACCCCCGATATCGAAGAGAGATAACGGTTATTTTTGGAGAGATTAATGAGTCACTCGGATAGAGAAACTGCCACCATAGGAGGCGGCTGCTTCTGGTGTCTGGAGCCGATTTTTGCGCCGCTGGCAGGTGTCGAGAGTGTGGTGGTCGGCTACGCAGGAGGTGAGAATGAGAGCCCAACCTATCAACAGGTCTGCACGGGAGCCAGTGGTCATGCCGAGGTGGTGCAGATTAACTTTGATCCCGCAGTGATTAGCTTTGAGGCGATTCTGCAATATTTTTTTACCATTCACGATCCCACAACGCTCAACCAACAGGGACACGATCGCGGTAGTCAGTACCGATCCGTTATCTTTTACCACAATGAGGGGCAGCGAGAGATTGCCGAAGCGGTGATTGATGGGGTGAACCGTGCGGGGATCTGGTCGAACCCTATTGTGACGGAGGTTTCAGCGGCACCGAAATTTTTTGAGGCGGAGGCCTACCACCAGCACTATTTTGAACTTAATGGGGCACAGCCCTATTGTCAGGCGGTGATCGCTCCCAAGGTGGCGAAGTTTCGCGCTTCACTCAAGAAGGGCTAGCTCTTTTTATGCCCCTGTAGCCACGATTCAAACTTCGTTGCGGGTAGCGGTTTGGAGAAGAAGAAGCCCTGCTGTAGCTCACATTTTAGATCGAGCAGGTGGTCACTAATGGCACGGGTCTCGACCCCCTCGGCGGTGACCGACATGCCGAGGTTGTGGGCTAGTTCAATGGTTGAGTAGACGATGGTGTAGCTGTCGTCATCTTCGAGCATATTGAGGATAAAGCTACAGTCGATCTTGAGCTCATCGGCGGGAAGCTGCTTGAGATAGCTTAGTGATGAGTAGCCGGTACCGTAGTCATCAATGGCGATCTTAAAGCCCTTGTCGCTGAGCTGGTTAAGGACGGAGATAGTGTACTCCGGATCCATCATTACAGCGGTTTCGGTCACCTCAAGGGTAATCCTATTGCGCGGAACCTCCCTCTTGTCTGAAAGGTCACAAATGGTCTGTACGAAGTTGGGATCGAGCAGGTTGTGGGCTGATATATTGATCGAGATCGGTATTTCGATATCTCTTTTTTGCCACTCCGACATCTGGCGAAGCGTCTCATCGACAACCCAGTGGGTGATCTCACGGATATAGCCGGTCTTCTCGGCCAGCGGGATGAACTCCGCAGGTGAGATAAAGCCGTGCTCTTTATGTTTCCAGCGAATGAGAGCCTCAGCACTGTGGGGTGTGGCATCTGCCCCTGCTACCTTGGGCTGGAAGTAGAGTGAAAATTCATTGTGCTCAATGGCATGACGCATATGGCTGGTGATCATCAGCCGCTTCACACTAAAGGGATCAAGGTTGGGATCGTAGATCTCAACGCCACTCACAAACTCTTTGCTGCGCTTGAGGGCGATGTCAGCAAACTGCATTAGCTGAACTTCGTTGTGAGCATGTTCAGGATATGCCGCGACCCCGAAACTGCTATCGACACTGAGATTGTAGCGCTCTGCCGAGAAGGGGCGTTGCAGGGTCGACTCAATTCGATGGATAAAGGCGTTGATGTTGGCACTGTCAAAGTCGGTTAGCAGGATGGCAAAGTTGTCACCTCCGATA
>JAOTST010000350.1 GCA_029864785.1 Chromatiales bacterium
GCATGATCGTCTGTACCCGCTTGGCATACTGCAGCAGAATCTGGTCACCATTATTGTGGCCTAGAGTGTCGTTGATCTCCTGAAAGCGGTTGATGTTGATCAGTACCAGCACTACCGAACTCTCGGTGATCTGGGCGCTCTTGATCGCCCCGAGAGTCTGCTTGGTGAGCTGTAGGCGGTTGGGGAGTTTGGTGAGCGGATCGTGCAGCCCTTGATGAACCAGCTCCTGTTGCTGTGCCTGCTTCTCCGATATATCAAGGGCGAGGGCGATATAGACCGGCTCTGAGTGGTAGTGGCTCTTTTGAATACGTAGTTCAACCGGGTAGGGAGCAGCATCTTTGGGTTGCAGCTCTGCCTCAATATGTATCTCGTGACTGTTACGGTTATCGAGGGGAGCGACGCTCTGATCAAAGTGTTTTTCATCAAACTTAAGAATGTCGAATAGGGTCTGGCTATAGAGTTCCGTTTCGCTATAGTTGAGATGCTGCTGGGCGGTATGGTTGGCCTGCAAGATAATTTTAGAGTCGGCTGAAAAGAGGATGATCTCGTTACTGGCGTTGTCGAGTATATTGCCGAGGTGTCGATTGATCTCCTCAGAATGTTTCTGTTCGGTCAGGTCGTGCATGGTGCCGAACAGTCGTGTGGTGCCGTCACTGCTGTGGTTTGATGCGAGCTCTGCCTGCCCGTGAATCAGGCGGATGGAGCCGTCCGGGCGTACGATGCGATACTCCTGGTCAAATGGCTTGCCGTCATTAATGGCCTTGGTAAGTGCCCTGCGAATGTTCTCCCGATCATCTTTGTGAACGTGCAGATTTATATCCTCTATCTGGCAGGTATCAAAATTGCACGAGAGCCCAAGAATAGTACGTGTCTCGTCTGAGCAGCTGACAATATCGTTCTCAAAATCCCACTCCCAGCTGCCCATATGTGCCATGTGTTGTGCCCTTGAGAGCTGACCCTCACGCTCACCTAGTCGATTTTGAGTCAGTTCCAGGGTTCGGTTCTTCGCCTCAAGCTCCTCGATGTGCATCGTCTGTAAACGAGTTCGTACATCGGCCTCATTAGTGAGCATCTGATGAGCATCATTAAGCTCATCTTCGGTGCGGCGGGCAATCCGTATAAAGAGGGAGATGAGCAATATGTTGGCAAGAACGGCGATGCCTATGGAGAGTAATATCGAGAAGTAGACGTTGTTGAGCCAGCGGGTCACATCGACAGAGATCAGCAGCTCACCAACGCGCCGATCCTGTACATCATAGAGAGGCATAAAGGCCGCCTTAATATGTTTCGGAGGGGTGCTGATATCGATGACATGTTTCTCAATAAGAGGGGTGGAAGCAAAGAGGTGCTTGGTGATCTCATCGAAAAAATAGGGCTCTTCCTTCTGTTCGTGGGAAACATAGATGTGGTTGGGAAAGCGATCCCAATTATAATCACGCCCCAACATTGCCATTCCACTCTGCCACTCCTCTCTATTGAGAACCTTCTTGTTGATAAAGACTTTTGCATCGACATCAAGCAGGTTCCGAATTTTCTGGGTGATGTGATCAATCTCTTCACCGATCTCAATAAAGCCGATGAGGGTGTCGCCCTCGTACCATGGCATCACCACACGCAGGGTAAAGGTTCCCAATGCCCCTAGTTCCAGTCCGTAACTGACTTTTTTGCTCTCTTCGGCTTTGAGCGTGGTATAGCGATCAATGCGGTCACCATAACGAGATGGCTCATGTACCCGGAGTAGATTGATCCGATCAGGCCCTGTGAAGTAGAGGTGGGTGATGTGGAGATGGTGGCTGAGACGCTGGTAGAAGGAGGCACTTAACGCGAGCAGTTGCTCTTGATCCCTGTTCTTTAGAGCCTCTTTAAGGCCGGGGATATTTTTAAACCCATGCGTCTCAACGATCATGTGGCGTGCATCATCTTCAACATCTGCTCGATATATTCCCTCCAGTTCAACCATCTGGTGAGAGATTTCACTGTCGATAGAGTTGGAGAGATGCCAGGAGAAGAGCACGATGAAGCTACCACCGAAGATAAAGAAGACGGCGATGAGGGGGTAGAGAATCGGTTTGGATAGATATCCACGATACCGATGATTTAGACGGCTACTGTTTCCCATTAATAATTATTTTTTTGTAGGAATATTCTTCCGTTTAATTTAGCACAATATTCCACAAATTGTATAGGTTAATTGCTGCTCACTATTCATAAGATTGTTCAAAATGTGCTCTCCATCATGCCTGCAATCTAGGGATGCATATTTTGTTGGGCTAACGTCCGCTCAACGGTATCAACAATCGCCTGAGTCTGCGGGTCAATCTCGATATTGATGCGGCTCCCAATCTGGTAGCCGCCGATGGTGGTGCGCTGTAGTGTCTCGGGGATTAGATTGACATCAAACTGGTTAGCCTCAACATCGCCAATGGTGAGGCTGATACCGTCGATGCCGATGTAGCCTTTGGTGAAGATGTACTTGTTAAAGGTGGGG
>JAOTST010000138.1 GCA_029864785.1 Chromatiales bacterium
ACTCTGTAATGATTTAAGCCCTATTTCAAACATAAATGTGTGCACAGGAACATTCAGCTGCTCCGCCACCTTGGGATGAATCATGCCCAGAAGACCGATCGCCTCACCATCCAGTAAAATACGCGCAGACTGACCGGGGTGGAGGCTATCAACATGACCACTGGCAAACTCAAAACGATTCAGATCACCGGTGAGCATCAATAACGATTCAATATCCCCCTTGAGGTCGAAGAAATCGATCTCTCTATCTGTCTCTCCCCACTGCTCAGGCTGGATAGAGCCGTAGAGCACCCCCGCAATGACATCCTCCTGGATTAACTCATCTCCCTGTTTAATAAAGCGTTTTCCCGTCTCGAATAGGCGTACTCGATCTTGCTGACGATTCACATTATGTTTAAGCGCCGGAAGCATGCCACTCCAGAGTGTGGTGCGCATAACCGAGAGTTCTGCGGAAATTGGATTGGCAAGGGGGTAGCTCTCCGCTTCAGGATTAAGCACCTTCTCAACTTCGGGATCGACAAAACTATAGGTAATCGCTTCTTGATAACCCCGCTCAACCAGCGCATTACGCAGCACATTTTTGGAGATATGTGCCTCTGGGATTAGTGTCGGAGAAAATGAGGAGGCGATCATACTAACAGGAAGTTTGTCATAACCAATAATACGCCCAACCTCTTCAATAAGATCAACCTCCAGCGTCAAATCAAAACGGAATGTGGGTACAGTAACAGTCAGATTATCGCCGCTGCCACTCACATCAAAGCCGAGCTGCTTGAAGATAGCGATCACCTCATCACCGTTAAGCGTTATACCGAGTACCTTCTCGACACGGCTGATACGTAGCACAATAGTCGAGGGCTTGGGCAGATCCGCATCGGAACTCACCTCAGTAATTGGGGCCACCTCACCACCACAAATATCGGTAAGCAGTTGAGTGGCACGCTCCATCGCATTGCGGCAGTTTTCGGGATCAACACCTCGTTCAAAACGGTGTGATGAATCGGTATGCAGACCGTAGCTCCGCGCCTGCCCAGCAATCGATATCGGCGCAAAAAATGCGCTTTCAAGGAAGATATCAGTCGTATCCGCGCTTACCGCACTCGCCTCACCACCCATTACACCGGCAATGGCCAAAGGCCCCGAATCGTCGGTAATCAACAGTGTGCTTTCATTAAACTCCACCTCATTCTCGTTGAGGAGAGTCAACTTCTCCCCCTTCTGAGCCTTACGCACATTGATAGAGCCTGTCAGTTTATTGAGATCAAAGGCGTGCATCGGCTGACCAAGCTCAAGCAGCACATAGTTAGTCACATCAACTAATGCACCAAGACTACGAATGCCTCCACGACGCAAGCGCTCTTGCATCCATAATGGAGTCTCCTTGGTTTGATCGACACCACGAATGATGCGCCCAAGATAACGGGGACAATCGCTCGGTTCATCTACCTTTACGGGGAAGGTGTCATCTATTTTAGAACCGATAACTTCAAACGCAGGCCAATTAACCTCTTGACGACAAATCACACCAACCTCACGGGCAACACCGGCAAGGCTCAGGCAGTCACCACGATTGGGGGTTAGATCCACTTCGATAATAAGGTCATCCAGATCAAGGTATTCGCGGAAATCTTCTCCAACGGGGGCATCGTCAGGTAGAGGCATCAACCCATCAGAGCTCTCGGCAAGCCCCAGTTCAGAAGCTGAACAGAGCATTCCCATAGATGCGACACCACGTAACTTTGATTTTTTAATTTTGAAATCGCCCGGCAGTTTGGCGCCGATCATCGCGGTCGGAGCAATCATTCCCTCACAGACATTGGCGGCACCACAGACAATCTGTAGTGGCTCGTCGGAGGCACCCGCCACATCAACCGTACAGACCCGCAGCTTATCGGCATCGGGGTGCGATTCAATCTTAACGACACGACCGACTACAACACCACTAAACGCTGCGGCGACCGGCTCAACACCATCAAGCTCAAGACCCGCCATGGTGAGCTGGTGTCCCAGCTCTTCGGTTGTCATTGCGGGATCAACCCACTCTCTTAGCCACTTTTCACTAAATTTCATTGCCTGAAAACCTGATTCTGTCGACCCTAACTACGGTCTAAATTATTAACTATATATCCGCTTAACTATCGTTCGAATGACTACTTAAACTGCTCTAAAAAGCGCAGATCATTCTCAAAGAAGAGTCGTAGATCGTTTACCCCGTAACGCAGCATTGCCAGACGCTCAACACCCATGCCGAAGGCGAAACCGGTGTACTTCTCCGAGTCAATATTGACGTGCTCAAAGACCTTGGGGTGAACCATGCCGCAGCCAAGTACCTCAAGCCAACCAGTATGACTACAGACACGACATCCTTCACCACCACACATCACGCACTCAATATCGGCCTCTGCTGAGGGCTCGGTAAAGGGAAAATAGGAGGGACGGAAACGAACCTTGAGCTCCTTCTCAAAGAAGCGCAGCAGGAAGTCATTAAGAATCCCTTTAAGATCTGCAAAGCTCACATCTTTATCGACATAAAGCCCCTCCACCTGATGGAACATCGGCGTGTGGGTCAGATCAGAGTCGCAGCGATAGACTCGCCCCGGAGCGATCACCCGTAAAGGTGGCTCACGATTCTCCATGGTACGAACCTGCACCGGTGAAGTGTGCGTTCTGAGCAGGGTATGTTCATCAAAATAGAAGGTATCGTGCATCGCCCGTGCAGGGTGAGACTCAGGGATATTGAGTGCCTCAAAATTATGGAAATCGTCCTCAACCTCGGGGCCTTCAACCACCTCAAATCCCAGCTGAGAAAAGAGTGAGTGAATACGATTAAGTGTTTTTGTCACCGGATGGAGTCCACCTCGTTGCTGTCCCCGCCCCGGCAAAGTGACGTCAATCGATTCCGCAGCCAGTTTCTCGGCCAGCTCAGTGTCCTGGAGTGCGTTTTTCTTCGCCTCAAGCGCCTTTTGTACCGCCTGCTTGGCTTGATTAATCGCCTGACCCGCAGCGGGTCTCTCCTCCGCACTCAACTTACCGAGTGTCTTCATCTGTGCAGTCAGTGATCCCTTTTTGCCCAAATAGGCCACTCGAATATCATCGAGCTGTTTTAGATCACTGCTTGCAGAGATCTCAGTCTCTGCGTTGGCAACAATGGCACCTAATTCATCAGCCACTCATCTACCCTCAAATTCGTTATAAATAAAAAAGGGGAGGCATTAAGCCCTCCCCTTCTGTAGCACATTCAATTCTCCCGCAGGGCGGGATTTAGAACTGATTAGGCCAGATTGGACTTAGCCTGCTCTGCGATCGCCGCAAATGCAGTTTTATCCATAACAGCGATATCGGCAAGAACCTTACGGTCAATCTCAATACCACCTTTCTTAAGGCCATCAATCATGCGGCTATAAGAGAGTCCACACTCACGTGCAGCAGCATTAATACGTGCAATCCACAGTGCGCGGAATTGACGCTTGCGCTGACGACGGTCACGGTAGGCGTATTGGCCTGCCTTAATAACCGCCTGTTTGGCGACTCGATATACATTCTTGCGACGGCCTTTGTAACCTTTGGCCTGTTCAAGTATTTTTTTATGTTTGGCGTGTGCGGTTACGCCGCGTTTAACTCTTGGCATTTCTCATCACTCCTTAGCAGTAGGGTAGCAGGCGGTTTAGCATTGATACATCATTGTCGTGCACCATACTTGGTGAACGCAGCTGACGCTTACGCTTGGTACTCTTTTTGGTCAGGATATGACGACGGTGCGATTGATTTCGCTTGAAGCCACCTGATGCAGTGCGTTTGAACCGTTTGGCCGCACCGCGATTGGTTTTCATCTTTGGCATTTTACTTTACTCACGCGCATTTCAATTAACTTAAAGGTACTTTTGACTCTTTCCCTACCCGAGCCATCGGGCGGTAGAGAGTAGTACCCGCTTTTAACGTAACCTTTAACTAACGAGGTTACTTCTTTTTCAGAGGAGCGATCTGCATCACCATCTGTCTTCCTTCCATTTTGGGGAACTGATCCACTTTCCCGTACTCCTGGAGATCTGTCTCAACTCGCTTTAGCAAGTCACGACCCAACTCTTGGTGTGCCATCTCACGGCCACGGAAACGTAGTGTTACCTTGACCCTGTCCCCATCTTCAAGAAATTTCACCAGGTTGCGCAATTTAACCTGATAATCTCCCGATTCCGTCCCTGGGCGAAACTTTATCTCTTTAACATGTATTACTTTCTGCTTCTTTTTGGCGATCTGCTGCTTCTTACGCTCTTCAAAAATAAACTTGCCATAGTCCATGATTCGACAAACTGGCGGCTCTGCATTAGGAGAAACCTCAACAAGTTCTAGACCAGCCTCTTCAGCTATAGCCAGAGCCTCGCTTGTAGGCACCACGCCTCTCTGTTCACCTTTGTCGTCAATGAGACGAACTTCTGGGACACGAATATCTTCATTCATCCGTGCCTGTTTATCTTTTGCAGCGATAAGTTTAGTCCTCAAAAAGTAGTAAGGCCGCGACTCGCGATTTCGTTAGTTAATCTCTCAGCAACTTCCTCAAGAGGCATTGTTCCGAGATCTTCACCACTACGCGTGCGTACGGCCACAGTTCTATTTTCTACCTCGCGATCACCAATAACAATCATATAGGGATCACGTTGTAGCGTGTGCTCGCGGATCTTAAAGCCAATCTTCTCATTTCTCAAGTCCGATTTGGCTCGAATCCCTTGGTTTTGCAGGATTTTTTCAATTTCTTGGGCAAATTCGTGCTGATTGTCGGTAATTGTCAGAATTGAGACCTGTACTGGCGATAACCAGAGCGGAAACGCACCGGCATGATTTTCGATCAAAATACCGATAAATCGCTCGAGTGATCCGAGGATAGCACGATGCAACATCACCGGTGTTTGACGAGAACCATCCTCGGCGACAAACTCGGCATCGAGCCTTCCGGCATCGAAAAGTCGACCTGAATCGTACCGCACTGCCAGACCCTTTCCAGACAATCTTTGAGAGAAAATTCGATCTTGGGACCATAGAATGCTCCCTCGCCCGGCTGCAGATCCCACTCTAGTCCCTTGTTATTAAGAGCCTCTTCGAGCGACTTCTCGGCCTTGTCCCATACCTCGTCCGAACCAACACGTTCTTCGGGACGGGTAGAGAGCTTGATGATGACATCGTCAAAGCCGAAGTCTTTATAGACCTCAAACAGGAGATCGATAAATTGAGAGACCTCATCCTGCACCTGCGCCTCACTACAGAAGATGTGGGCATCATCCTGCACGAAGTTACGTACACGCATCAGACCATGCAGCGTTCCTGATGG
>JAOTST010000140.1 GCA_029864785.1 Chromatiales bacterium
TTTTTCTTAACTCTTCCTACACCATGCTCACCCGAGAGGGTACCGTTGAGCTCTAGGGTTAATCTAAAGAGTTCATCCAGAGCCTTCTCGGCCGCAGCAAGTTGTTCTGGAACACTCGGGTCAATCAGTAGGTTGACATGGAGATTGCCATTACCTGCATGGCCAAAGGTGACGATCTGAATGGCATGGCGCTCTTCAATACGTTCAAGTTGTTCCAATAGGCGGGGTATTGAGGCGACGGGCACCACAATATCTTCATTGATCTTCTTCGGGGCAACCGTTCTCAAAGCGGGTGATAATGCCTTGCGGGTGCGCCAGAGATGAGCCTGTTGCGCCTCTGTTTTGGCATGAAAAATGTCGATCAGACCACTGTTTTCAGCCGCCTGTTCAATGACTGAAACCGAATGACCAATGGTTGCGGAGCTACCATCGACCTCGACAAGTAGCAGCGCTTTGGCATTATCGGGTAGCTCAAGGTTGGCGTAATCACGAATCATATTGATCGCCTTACCATCCATTAGCTCAAGGGAGTAGGGGATAACGGGTTGCGCCATAATCGACGCTACGGCTTCAGCCGCGTTGTGGATTGAGTCATACAGTAGGCGCAGCATCTGCTTCTGTTCGGGTAGTGGTTGCAGCTTTAGGGTCGCCTGAGTGATGATAGACAGCGTCCCCTCGGAGCCGATTAGTAGTCGAGTTAGATCATAGCCAACCACTCCCTTAGTGGTGTAACAGCCGGTGCTAAAGGCCGCTCCCGTCCCATCGACAGCACGCAGTCCAAGGGTATTCTCACGGACTGAGCCATACTTCACCGCGCGTGGTCCGGCTGAATTACAGCCGAGATTTCCTCCGACACTACAGAAGGCGCTACTGGTTGGATCGGGGGGCCAGAAGAATCCGTGTTCGGTTGCGGCATCCTGGATCGACTGATTGGTAACCCCGGGTTCGACCACCATCACTCGGTTGGCAGGGTCGACCTTGATAATCTGATCCATCTGCTCTAAAGAGATCACAACCCCACCGGGTTCTGGCACGGCGGCACCTGCCGTTCCTGTACCGCGTCCGCGGCAGGTCAGGGCGACTTTGTGTTGATGACACCATGCGACAATCGAAGAAATCTCTGTCTCACTCTGTGCAAGCAGCACGGCAGAGGGGATCTGTTGCAGGCGGCTATTGTCGTAGCTATAGGCAATACACTGCTCCGGCTGGGTGAAGCAGCGTGCTTCTGGAAGCAGTTTTTTGAGTGTCTTGAATTGAGTGGTAGTGAGAGTCATGCCTCTCTACAAATTCTCATGATCAAAGAGATTACGGTCGATGAGATCACAGAGGCAGTGGATGATAAGTAGATGTACCTCCTGAATCCTTGCCGTCGAGTTGGATGGGACGCGGATCTCAATATCGCTAGAGATGAGGTTATTGGCCATCTCACCACCGGTTTTTCCCGTCAGAGCAATGACTTTAATCTCCTTCTCGTGGGCAACTTTGATCGCCTCGACAACATTGACAGATTGTCCACTGGTTGAAATAGCGAGTAGCAGGTCACCTGGCAGACCGAGTGAGCTGAGTGGTTTGGCAAAAACCTGGCTATAACTGTAGTCATTGGCAATAGAGGTAAGCGTAGAGGTATCAGTTGTGAGAGAAATTGCTGGGAGGCTAGGCCGTTCACGCTCGAAGCGATTTACCAGCTCTGATGCAAAGTGTTGAGCATCTCCGGCCGAGCCACCGTTACCACAGCTGAGAACCTTATGTCCTTGCTTGAGCTGTTGACTGATTAGTTCAGCTGCTGCAGCAATGGCAGGGGTGAGTTCACGTTGACTGTGCTGTTTGGTCTCGATACTCGATTCAAAGTGTTGATTGATTATAGTTAGCATATGACTCTATTCATCTGTTTCAAAGGCGGATTTTATCCACTCTACACCAGTATCAGGGCTTATGGCGACTACATCAAAACGACAAGCTTGCTCCAATTTGTTCTGCTGTAGATAGTGTAGTGCTGTGGTGATAATTTTTTTCTGTTTTTGAGGTGTCACCATCTCACTAGCGCTGCCAAAACGTGGTGATTGGCGATATTTTACCTCAACAAAGACGAGTGTATCTGCATCGTCCATGATGATATCGATCTCACCGCGTCGGCAGTGATAGTTTCTCTCGGTAAGCGTCAACCCTTGCTGCTGTAAGTAGTTGATTGCGGCCGTTTCGGCATCATGACCTATCTTATTGGGTGATGACTTCATCCAGTTTCTCTGTAGCCGTGGGTTCTACATAGACAATATCTTTTACGGGTCGGGGAACGCCGCCTTTAAATTTTGACCAGGATAAGAGGCGTTTAATGTGATGTGCCTCGTTGATCGAAAGTTGTCCACTCTCCCCCCGATAGAGTTCATGGGGATAGGCATTAAGGATTGGTAGTAGGGGTATGATCTGGTAACTATCGATTCCCATAGCGACAAGACGTTTAAGCTGACCAGAATACTTTTTATTGAGGTGTTTGCTGCGCTTAGAAAATTCACTTTGACGGATATTCCAGGGCATATCACCAAAGAGGACTCCATTCATGTCTCGATCTAATTTTCTATCGGTTTTACCTGTGTAGAGGTAAGAGGTGGCTATGACCGGGAGATTGGCGGCATGGTGAAAACGTAGTTGAGGTTTGATGATGCGAGCTTGGCGTGGCTGAGCTGAGAGGAAGATGAGTTCAATATCCTCTCGGCGTCTTGGAGTAAACTCAAACTTCTCTCTAATGGTAGCTCTTAAGCGTTTGCGACGTAATTCACTGCGATTGATATCCAGCAGTGATTTTATGGGTGTGGCAAAGTCATTGAGTTTTGGGTTGTAGTAGGCGCTACTGGCAATTGTTCCCCCATAGGCCTCCCACTGTTTACGAAATGCCAGTGACATCCTTCTACCGAGACTGTTTTCAGGGAGTAGAATCGAGATGCGACTATAACCCTCATGCCAGGCACGGTTGGCAACATTAATAGCCTCATTTTCGGGGGAGAGAGAGAATTGATAGGTATTTTCTTGAGTGGAACCCTCCGTCAGGTTGAGGTTTAACATAGGGACTGAGTAGTTACGACTAATGGTTGTCAGTCGTTGAATGACCTTTTTATTGAGAGGGCCGAGGACAAATTCGGCACCATCATTAATTGCTTTTTGATAGAGCGACTCGATTAAGTCGGGGTTTCCTGCGGTGTCATAGAAGCGTAGGGTAATTTCAGTTTTATGGCTGTCAGACAGATAGCTTGCCAATATGCCATCTCTAAGGGCTGCCCCAGCCTTGGCATAGGATCCGCTAAGTGGAATCAGGATGGCGATCTGTTTTGGGTTGAGTACCAGTTTACGACTACGATCCAATAGGTCCGATATTAATTTTTCCTGGGCAGGGTGTTCAGAGTAGCGTTTTTTCCATAATTCAACTTGCTCGCTGAGTTCGTCGGGAAAGCGAGTTAATTCTCGGGTAATGGCGATTAAATCGGCCCATCCCTGAAGCGTTGAGCTTTGCTCTCCTAAAATAATACCATCTAATATTTCCTGAGGGAGATGAGAGAGTAGCATCCATAAGGCCGTTTGGTTTGCGGCAATTTGACTCTCACCAAAAACAAACTGTTCTCGTTTGATATAGTCATTGGCAGCCTCAACGCTAAGTCCCATCTGAATCTCAATTTCGGCACGTAGACGATAAAAACGAGCAAATAATTCAGGTTTTTCCCTCACGCTATTGCTGGAGATGCTCGGCCGCTTGAGTAGCAGAAGCGCCTTGTCAGGATTGGATGCTTTAAGGAATGTGGCGTAGCTGAGTTGATACTCTAGCTGGTAGGGCAGAGGTAGTAGCTCGGGATTAATTTCAATGAACTGTTTTTCTGTTACAGCGGCAGGTAAGATTTTCATCTGAGAATTAAGAAGGAGAAGATTGGAAAGCGCTTGCTCTTTTGGCGGTAGATTATCAACGCGAGGCATCTTGGCAACACTGTTATAATCACCCGCATCATATGCACTCTGTAGTCTTGGAATATAGCCGTTCTCTCCTGAAGTTAAACCCTCTTCAGCGGTACGCACCGATGCTCCGCCGCCGCAACCGGAGAGAAGGGGTAACAGCAGTAGGATTGTGTAGAGTATGCGCAACATATGGGTTAAAAGTTCGTATTCTTTAGTGGTTAAAATAGCTCAAAACATATTTAGTGAGGTTATAACGTGTCAATTATACAGCCTGGGGTTCTCTATATTGTAGCAACACCCATTGGCAATCTTGATGATATCACTCTGCGGGCTAGGGATATTTTATCAGAGGTTGATGCCATTGCAGCAGAGGATACGCGACATAGCCGATCTTTGCTCAACCATTTAGGAATAAACACGCCGTTATTTGCCGTGCATGATCACAATGAGGAGCAGAAAAGTCAGTCTATTATTGAGCGACTACAGCGGGGTGAATCGATTGCGCTGATTAGTGATGCAGGCACCCCACTTATCAGTGATCCTGGTTACCGTCTGGTTAGAGCTGCTCATCAAGCGGGTCAGCAGGTCTGCCCGATACCGGGTGCTTCGGCTATGGTTACGGCGCTCTCAGTTTGTGGTCTGGCAACCGATCGCTTTTGCTTTGAAGGATTTTTATCGGCTAAATCTGGAACTCGGCGAGATCAGTTAAAAAAATTGACCGATGAATCGAGAACCCTGATCTTTTATGAATCGTCCCATCGAGTGGTGGCGACGCTAATTGATATGGTTGAAATATTTGGGAGAGAGCGAGAGGCGACGTTGGCACGGGAGCTGACCAAGAAGTTTGAGACCATTAAGCAATCAACGCTGTCAGATTTACAGGAGTTTGTGGCGGGAGATGCCAATCAACAAAAAGGGGAGTTTGTTCTCTTGATTGCGGGGGAAAAAGCGGAGCAGGTAGGGACACTTGATAGTGAAAGCCGACGAATTGTTGAGCTGTTGGGTAATGAGTTACCGGTCAAGCAGGCTTCAAAATTAGCGGCTGAGATAACCGGACGAAAAAAAAGAGAACTCTATCAGCATCTACTTGGAAGAGAAAAATAGCAGCAAAGCCTATTCTTCTTCTCCCTTCGCTGTATTCACGGTATAAGTCGCATGCAACGAATATGGGTGTTTAAGTATCGTGGTTTGGGTGTGAATAAGGCCTCTATATAAGACTCTTATTATCAGCCTAAGGCTGATAAAA
>JAOTST010000141.1 GCA_029864785.1 Chromatiales bacterium
GCCATTGCTTTTTGTTGTGCTTCCATTGCTTCTTTCTGTGCTTTCATCTGGTCAGCATTAGGAGCTTGTGGTGCATAACCATAAGCAGGTGCTGGAGCATAACCGTTATAACCATTGTAACCGTTAGAACCGTTGTAACCGTTAGAGCCGTTGTAACCGTTAGAGCCATTGTAAGCGTTAGAACCGTTGTAACCGTTGTAACCGTTACCAGAACCGTTACCACGACCGTTGCCGCTCATACCGAAGCTGAAGTTACCGTCTGCATCGCCGTTACCAGCGCCATTTCCGTAACCGTTACCAGTGTTAGAACCGTTGTAGTTGTTGTTGCCGTTTCCAAAACCGTTTCCGCCGTTGTTTCCCCACCAAGCTTGTGAAGTAGTAGCAACAGTAAGAAGGGCCGCAGTAGCAATAATTGCACGAATTTTCATTTTATAATCTCCAAAAGTTTATATAGTTATATTATATTTTTTTTATCTCCCGGCTTCTCCTCCACCATTATCTGGCAGCACCGTGTAGATATACGAAGCAGTATATTAGAAAATAATTAAATTGCAATACCCTAATATACTTTTTTCTATTTTTCTGAGAACTAAATCGGATTTTTGAGTCTGATTTTGACCTTAAATATTCACAATATGAGTGTTAACTATATGAATTATTAAAATATTTATTTCACGCGAATAAAAAAGGCGATACCGATGGTATCGCCTTTTTTATTAATTAAGCCGTTGTGTTGCTTAACTGCAGCCTTTTGGGCGGGGGAGGCCGGCAACTTTGTTGGCTGATTTGATCAGACCGAATGGGAAGAGTGAGTAGATATATTTCTGTGAACTGCGCTCTTCACCATATTTCTTTTTCATCAGTTTGGTGAATTTTCGGGGTTCGCAGACGGTGGCGTACTCATCGTAGTAGGCGCGAGCCTCATTGATGATGTCCCAATGTTCGTTACCCAACTCAATTTTTTCGTTGGCAGCGATCTGAAGGGCTATATCTTCATCCCAGATGCTCAAATTTTCTAACCAGCCGTTATCGCTGAGCTCAACATTTTTGCCATTTATATCGTATTGCATGCCCATGATTCTATCTCCTCTTGTGCATTTTAAGATTAAATTCGCCTAATACCTTAGCGTTGTTGTCGGGTATTTTAGCGGCACAAATTTTAATAGTCAACAAAAATAGTGGGTTATTTATTTGGGTGGCTGGGAGGCATGTTTTTTCCCTGTACAACACGGAGTGGTGCGCACAGGGTATTTTCTAAATTATCTTCGGTTCGTTGTAGCTCAAGGTGAATCATCCCTAGTGGTGCGTCGACATCAATGCGGATTGGCATTCGCTTGGAATCATCCGTTAGCCAGAAATAGATAGCCCCCTTTTGACCACTTTCAGAGACTCTGCGAACCTCAACTTTGAGTGTTGAGGGGTATTGTTTATCACCAACTTGGAGGGGTTGCCGCTCTTTGACTTGGGCTTGGTAGCGCTGAATATCTTCATCAAGCACGATTAACATGGATAGTGAGCCCAATTGATTAAAATTGTGATGACGAACGCGCCGGATCATCGCCAGGGGATCGATTGCCGACTCGGATAGCACTTTTTTAAAGTATCCTGTCTGCATGAGGTAGCCCATGCCATTTTCAATGGGGGGATGGGCATCAATAAAGGGGGGGGCAGGTTGATACTTATCTTTTTCCCATACTAGATTCGGTTCAGCTTCGTCGTCAAATGGATCTTGATTAAGGTCGATCTGTTTTCGTTTTCGAAAGAGTGAGATAGCTCTATTGCTCCAGTCATACCATGCGGCTTCATGGATATCACTGGCACCAACGTCGATGTTACGGGAGAGCAGTGTCTGTTGCAGATTGGTGCTGAGAGTACTCTCCCAACGATAGCGAACTGGGTGAATCATTTCGGCGAAGGTGTAAGCCGAGGTATTAACATCCATACTTAATTGGCAGGCACGCTGTTGGTGGAAGTGGGCTACGACAGGTTGTAGATTAAGGGTGACATCTGCGAGTTTCTTCCAGAAAAATCCGGTGATGAGACCACTGTAGCTCAGCCGGTAGTGTAGACGTTCTGATGCCTCTGTAGCGACTGATGTGGCGCTGAGCGACAGTAGCAGAATGATTGGGGGAAGAATATATTTCATGTGATATGGATTCATCTATCGATAATAATAGAGACCGCTTTATTAGAATAGTCGATAACGTACTTCTCTACACCACATGGTGGAGCACCTCCCAACAGCGATGGATCTTTCCCTTCTGTTTGAAGTCATCGGGAATGGTCTGCCGAGTGATCTCTCTAAAGTCGAATTTGGCGGTGATCTTCTCATCGAGTTTGAACTTGCGGAAGTTGGTCGAAAAGATGAGCAGACCATCCTCACGCAGCAGTTTCATCGCGTCGTTAATCAGCTTCCAGTGGTCGCGTTGGATATCAAAGGTGGCTTCGGTGCTCTTAGAGCTGGAGAAGGTGGGCGGATCCATAAAAATGAGGTCGTACTGCTTGGGTGAGCCCTCATGGATCTGGTTCTGTAACCAGCGGGCGGTATCGGCGTGTATAAAACGGTGGTCGCCATGTTGCAGTTTGTTGAGTTCAAGGTTTCGTTGCGCCCAGTCGAGGTAGGTGTTGGATAGGTCGACCGTGGTGGTTGATTTTGCACCACCTACCGCCGCGTGAATAGAGGCGCTGCCGGTATAGCCGAAGAGGTTGAGGAAATCTTTCCCCTTTGTATTGTTCTCGATCCAGAGACGGGTGTTGCGGTGGTCGAGAAACAGGCCTGTGTCGAGATAGTCGCTAAAGTTGACCCACAGTTGGCAGCCTCCTTCGATGACCTTGTAAAACGTTTCGGTTTTGGCCTGACGCTCATACTGGTTCTGGCCGCGCTGCCGTCTCCTCACTTTATAGAAGATCTGATCAGCGGGGAGTTCCATAATGATGGCGAGCTGGGCCACGGCACTCTGAAGGCGCTGTTGCGCGATACGTGAATCGATTGTGGCCGGTGGCGCGTACTCTTGCAGATGGATCCAGCGGTCATCTTCACCCGCTTCATTGGTGCCCTGATAGAGGTCGATGGCGAAGGCGTAGTCGGGCAGGTCGGCATCGTAGATTCGGTAGCAGTTGATCGACTCGCGATTGGCCCACTTTTTGAGGTGTTTGAGGTTCTTGCGCAGACGGTTGGCAAATGGCCCCTCGGCCTTGGCCGCCTCACCACCCAGAATATGATAGTGGAACAGCTTGCAGGCGATGGGCCCGTTCTTGAGGGCGATGGGCTGGTGATCGGTCAGCCCTGTCTCGGAGGCGAGATCGGGATTGCCGGTAAACAGGGCGAAGTCCCACCCCTTGTAGTGATTCTGCGCCATATCGCCCAGAGCGGCGTAAAGCGCAGGGAGTTCCTCCGTGGTGCCCATGCGCTCACCGTAGGGTGGATTGGCGATGAGCAGTCCATTGGCGGTTGCGGGCGGCGGTACATAAATACCCAACTTTTTCACCTCCACCGAGATCTGCTCATCAAGCCGGACTGACTCGATATTGTGCTGGGCCGCATCAATTGCATCGGGATTGATATCGCTACCGGAGATATGGGGAATATTTTTTATGCCGGCACTGCGTCGCTCTTTGGCCTCGGTCAGCACCTTCTCCCATAGTGCTTTATCGTGGCGGCGCCATCCCAGAAATCCGAAGTGTTCGCGGTAGAGGCCTGGGGCAATATCACCGGCAATCAACGCCGCCTCAATCAATAGGGTGCCGGAGCCACACATCGGGTCGTAGAGCGAGCCACCTGCGGCTGCAATCTTGTCCCACCCTGCATGGAGCAGGATGGCGGCAGCGAGATTTTCTTTTAACGGGGCGCCCGCGCCATCAACCCGATAGCCTCGGCGGTGGAGGCTGCCACCAGAGAGGTCGACACTGATCTGGGCGCGCTCACCCTGTAGCAGCAGGTTGAGACGTAGATCCGGAGACTCGGTATCGATCGAGGGGCGTTCATCAAACTGTTCACGAAAGCGATCAACGACGGCATCTTTTACCTTTAGCATCGCATAGTGGCTGTGTTTTACATCAGCTTGATTGGCGGTGACATCGATCGCAAGTGTGCCCGATGAGTGGAGATGTTTCTCCCAGCGAATCGCCTTAATCTCCTCATAGATCGCCTCGGGAGAACTCGCCTTGAAACGGGTAACTGGCATCAGGATGCGGTTAGCGATACGCGAATTGAGACAAATTCTGTAGGCAGTCTCCAGATCGGCCTCAAAGGCGACCCCTCTGGGGCGAACATCGAGCTGGCTGGCTCCGAGGACGGTAAGCTCCGTTTCTAGCAGAGAGATGGTGCCCTCGGGGGCGGTGGCGAAGAGTTTCATGGTGTGATTTTGAGCCTGATTCAGTAGGGGCGATATTTATTGATGAGATGAACTGGATGATTAATAGTGGGGGGGAGCGGTCTCTTCAGATTCATGTGCCACGGCCGATTGTCCCCTTTGAGAGATCAGTGATTTGAGATATTTGATCTGAACTTTAAGTTCATCAAGCTGTTGTTGTTGTGCCAGATTGGTCAGAGTCAGCTCCTCAATGGAGAACTCCTGATGGGCTAATTTAAACTCTAACTCTGCAATTCTAGATTCCACTTTAGCCTCGTACTCGTCTCGAATATAAACAACATCTAATATTTGGTATGATTCTACCAAGAATTTTGGAGCGTATGCGTGAAACGGCCTCTTTTAGCCCTTTTTTTATCGATATCACTGCTGCTGCCTGCCTATAGTGCGGGAGCGGCCAACTTTGTCGAGCCGATGGTGAAGGCGTGGCAGATGATGGATTCGATGCGGCAGATGATGGAGTGGTTTATCGGTGGCAGTAATGGCAATAACTATCGCAATCAGACGATGCCATTGGGTGCATTTTATTCACCGGCTTACCGAGGCTATCCCAGAAATTTTGGTGCGCTAGGCGCCGCGCCAATGGAGGCCGAAGGGGAGTGGTTGCGAGATCCAATTCCTCGTGAAGATAGTTTTTGGGGTGACGACCCTTATTGGGATGGCTCTGTAGTTCCATTAGGTGAAAACTACCCCTCTAGGCGTTCGGGATATGAAGGGTTTGATGGTCTCTGGTTGGTGAATAGTGGTGAGCGCTGGATGATTCGGGGCAATCAGTTTATTTTAAAGCAGGCCAATGGCGCTATTAAAA
>JAOTST010000142.1 GCA_029864785.1 Chromatiales bacterium
CCTCAGGAGCGATAACGGTGTGGTGGTTTTCGCTCTCTTGTAGTGCTTTGCGTAGTGAACTGCGGGTTACACTATCTCCTGTCAGGTCGAAGATGATATCGATACCTTCCCCCATGCTGACGACATCGACCGCATTTTCAAAGATCTTCACGCCACTTTGTTGAAAGCCGAGAGCTACGGGAGAGTCGAGATGGCGGTGAGCCACAGCAACAATCTCTATGGCCTTACCGCCTTCTTGAATGATCTCTAAAAAATGTTCAGCAAAGTCCTGTCCGACTGCCCCGAGTCCCAGCAGTGCAATATTGATCTTTTCGCCCATTACTCTCTCCCCTTATTATTGTTCGTTATTAGAGCCTGTCTTGTGCAGACCTCGTTAGAATCTATCGGTAAACAGTGACAATGTAAACCCACAGGAAGAGAGGGGGCTGCTGGATCATTGTTTAGGAGAGCTTATTACTCTCAAGGCTCTCCACTAAAATGGTTTCTGGTGGTTGACGTTTAGCGAGTTGCTCATCAATAACATTCTTTAAAGCGGCGAGAAGTCCTAGGCCGATAAAGGCTCCTGGTGGCAGAATAGCGAGTAGGAAGCCACTATAGTCATCGAACAGGGTGATGCTCATCCAGCTAACAGACTCACCGAACATCAAGTCAGCTTTGGCAAACAGGGTACCGAAACCGATTATTTCGCGAATTGAGCCCAATACAACGAGTACAAGAGTAAAACCGACACCCATGGAGATGGCATCAAGGATAGATGCAGGAATGGGGTTGCGTGCAGCAAATGCCTCGGCGCGACCAAGGATGGCGCAGTTTGTAACGATCAACGGAATAAATATCCCCAGTACCTTATAGAGGTCATAGAACCAGGCATTCATTGCGAGCTCTACTGCGGTTACAAATGAGGCGATTATCAGCATAAAGACTGGGATGCGGATCTCTGGGCGGACGATGTTGCGAATTAGTGAGACGGTCATGTTGCTGGCGATTAACACTAGGGTGGTGGCAATGCCGAGTCCCAGTCCGTTAGTGGCGGTAGAGCTGACGGCCAGTAGTGGGCAGAGCCCAAGGATCTGTACGAAGGCGATATTATTATCCCAAAGACCATCGCGGGTAATTTTTGTGTAGCTGACGTTACTCATGGTTCGTCTCCACCTCTATTTTGGAAGCGTGCTTCTCCGTATGGGCAAAGATCGCATCCCGATGTTGTGAATAATATTTGAGTGTTTTGTAAATCGCCTTGACCACGACACGTGGGGTAATTGTCGCACCGGTAAACTGATCAAATTCGCCGCCATCTTTTTTTACACCCCAGCCACGATCTGTTGGGTTGCTGAGTGATCGACCTTTAAAGGCGAAAACCCAGTTAGAACGTTCAGCCTCAATGCCGTCGCCTAACCCTGGGGTCTCATGGTGGGATACAACGCGTACACCAGCTAGTGTACCGTTGTAACGAATGGCTACTAGCAAATAGATATTGCCACCATAGCCATCGGGAGCGATTGAGTTGATGATCGCTGCAACAGGTAATTTATCCATACGAGCACGATAGATTTTAATTGGTTTATTAGAGCCGAGTAGCGGATCGATCACCTCAATGGTGTCTTGCTCAATTGGATTATTGTGCTCTTTGGGGGAGATAATGGCATGCAGATTTTTAAGAATTGCTTGGCGCTCATTCTCTTTGATTTGTGGTTTGGTCATTTGATAGGTGTAGCTCACCATGCCAGTACCGAGTACTGCAAACAGTCCCAATATTGTTGCGCTGATAACCATATTTCGAATGAGTGCGTTCATCTAACTACCCCTTCTGTCCGAAGACTTTAGGCTGGGTATAGTAGTCGATCATCGGCGCAGCCATATTCATTAGAAGAATCGAGAAGGCAATGCCGTCGGGGAATCCTCCCCAGCTTCTGATGATATAGGTGAGTAGGCCGGCACCAATGCCAAATATAATGCGCCCTTTGGTACTGGTTGCACCTGAGACCGGATCGGTCGCGATAAAGAATGCCCCTAAAAATGCCCCACCGCCAAAGAGATGAAACAGGGGAGAGGCGTAGTGCTCGGGATCGATTAGATAGAAGAGGGATGCGATAGCCGCGAGCGAACCGAGCATTGCAACCGGAACCTGCCAGCGAATTGTTTTACGCCAGAGCATCCATATACCGCCAATAAGGATTGCCAAATTAATCCACTCCCAACCACTCCCAGAGAGCTGGCCAAACGTTGGATTTCCCGCGATGATGGTATTGATGGTTTCACCCATTCGGATCCCTGTCTTGATGACATCAAGTGGGGTGGCACCACTGAGGGCATCGATCCCGGTTGAGCCGAAGACGATCTGTAATGAGTGTAGTAGACCCATGCCATTGCCCTCTGCCCCTATGGGTGCGAGCCATTGGGTCATCTCTTTAGGGAATGAGATGAGTAGTACCACAAATCCGACCATCGCTGGATTAAAGGGGTTAAATCCCAGCCCGCCATAGAGCTGCTTGGCAAAGACGATAGCGGCTAGTGAGCCGATAAAAATAATCCACCATGGACTGAGGGGGGGAATGGTGATCGCAAGCAGTATGGCGGTGACGAGGGCGCTGCCATCGAACAGGGCGCTCTTAATGGGGCGACGGCGCAGCCACATGATAATCGTCTCAAACCCGAGACAAAAGATGATGGATAGTACGATGTTGGTCAAGATACCCCAGCCAAAGAGTGCAAAATAGACACCGATAGCAGGAATCAGGGCGAACACGACCTGCATCATCACCTGCTGTAGAGACGAGCTGCCATGAGTGTAGGGTGAACTAATTAGACTTTTCATAACTCACTCTTTGGTTGGGAGTCGGAGGCGCTTATTGTGCTATCGACTTGATTGGCCTCGCGCTTTGCTTTTGCACGATCCATTGCCGCCTGAATCGCCGCCTTTTTGGCCGTATCATCTTTGGCACCCTCCTTATCTTTGAGCATGGCCTTCTTCTTCCTCATTCGCTCGGCCTTTTCACGTTCGACTTTCTCTTGGCGTTCAAGGCGGAATTCATGACGACGGCGGGCGATGTTGGCACCCTCCTTCTCGCGCTCTTGTGCCCACACCTCAGTCTTGGCAAAACGGTAGTAGTGCACCAAAGGGATATTGGAGGGACAGACCCATGAGCAACAGCCGCATTCGATGCAGTCGAAAAGATTGTACTCCTGCACCTTTTCAAACTCTTTGGCGCGTGAGTGCCAATAGAGCTGCTGAGGTAAAAGTTCTGCCGGACAGACGCGAGCACACTCACCACAGCGAATGCATGGACTTTCAGGTTTGGTTGGCTCTGCTGGTTGTAATAAAAAGCAGTTACTTGTCTTAACGATGGGCAAGTTGGTGTTGGAGAGAGAGACGCCCATCATTGGTCCTCCCATGATGAGCTGAGTGTTAACACCACTTTCGCGGCCGGCAAAATCGAGCAACTCCTCAATCGGTGCGCCAACAGGAGCGATGATGTTTTGTGGTGTTGAGATCGCCTCACCTGTGATGGTTACGATTCGGCTGATGAGGGGCGTTCCGTCGATAATGGCATCGGCAACCGCTGCCGCGGTGGCGACATTATGGCAGATGATACCGATGTCGAGGGTGCGCCCCTGTGACGGAGGCTCTTTACCTGTCAGTACTTTAATCAGTTGTCGCTCTCCACCCGTTGGATAGAGGGTAGGCACCATTACCAGCTCAATATCATTTTGTCCCGACTGACTCAGGGCATTATTCAAGGCACTAAATGCATCCGGTTTATTATCCTCTATCGCGATAATGCAGCGTTTGGCGTGAAGCGCATGACGCATAATTCGGGCGCCGTTCAGGATCGCCTCAGGACGTTCGCGCATCAGCTGATCATCACACGTGATATAGGGTTCGCATTCGGCACCATTGAGAATGAGAGTTTCTATCGCGAAGTGTTGTCCGGGATTGAGTTTGATATATGAAGGGAAGCCTGCGCCACCAAGGCCAACAATTCCGGCATCATGAATTCGTTCGCGTAATTGCTCAGACGATGCGTGACGGTAATTTTCAATAGGGTAGCGTTCGCACCACTGATCTTGACCATCACTTTCGAGCACAATGGTCAAAACATTCAACTCTGATGGATGAGGTACGGGTAGTGCAGCTATCTCGACAATCGTTCCCGAAGTAGGGGCGTGAATCGGTGCACTGACTTTACCACTGGCCTCGGCGATCATCTCACCTTTGAGGACTTTATCGCCAACGTCGACGATAGGGTGAGCCGCTTCACCAATGTGCTGCTGCATTGGAATAGTGAGTCGCTTTGGCAGCGGGAGCAGAGCACTCTGCTGACCTGTAGAGATCGATTTATGTTCCTCAAGGTGGAGGCCACCGTGATATTTCCAAAGCTTTCTGTTGATTTTGTTCATAGGTTTCCCCCTTCATTGAGCCCGGCACTTGGCTGGGGGAAGGGCCATTTCCAATGGTTGGCAGATTGTTTAACCGGCACCATCAGAATGCAATCAACCGGGCAGGGAGGGAGACAGAGTTCGCAGCCGGTGCATTCCGACTCAATAATGGTGTGCATCTGTTTGGCGGCACCCAAAATTGCATCCACGGGACAGGCCTGTATACAGAGGGTGCAGCCGATACAGGTCTGCTCATCGATGATGGCGACCAACTTCTCAGGTTTTACCTCACCGGCTTCGGGATCGAGCGGTTTGGGATCGACTCCCAGCAGGTCTGCAAGTGCTTGAATCGTTGCCTCACCACCGGGAGGGCAACGATTGATATCGGCCTCACCGTTTGATATTGCTTCGGCGTAGGGATGACAACCGGGGTAGCTGCATTGGCCACATTGAGTTTGCGGTAGGATGGCATCAATCTGATCGACCACCGGATCGCTATCGATTTTAAAGCGTACGGCGGCATAGCCGAGGATGAGTCCAAAGAGGATCGCCAGTAGGCTTAGAGTTACGGTTGCGGTAAACATAAAACCGTAATTACCCTTTAATCAGACCAGAGAAGCCCATAAAGGCGATCGACATCATACCCGCAGTAATCAGTGCGATGGCAGCGCCACGAAATGGTAGAGGAACATCAGCGGCAAAGATCCGTTCGCGCATTGCAGCAAAGAGGATCAGTACCAGTGAGAAGCCGACAGCCG
>JAOTST010000143.1 GCA_029864785.1 Chromatiales bacterium
CGTTATTAATAACGATGGCGAGGTAAGCCATTACATCGGCGTCTTTAGCGACATCTCTAATATTAAAGAGACGGAGCGACAACTTGAAGATCTTGCTTATACGGATACTTTAACAGGACTTCCTAACCGGCAATTATTTCATGATCGGTTAGATCATGAGTTACTTCGTGCACATCGTCAGGAGAGTCGGGTCGCCCTGTTCTTTATCGATCTCGATCAATTTAAGCGGGTCAATGACACCCTTGGACACCATATCGGTGATGAACTTCTAAAAGAGGTAGCGGAACGATTAAAAGGATGTGTCAGGGAAAACGACACCGTAGCGCGATTAGGCGGGGATGAATTTACGGTCATTCTCTCCGATATTATTTCATCTAGAGTGGTGGCCGATATTGCTCAGAAAATTATCGACCTGCTCAGTAATCCATTTAAATTGGGTGAAAATGAAATATTTATAGGCGCGAGTATAGGAATTAGTCTCTATCCGGATGACGGTTTAGATGAAGAACTACTGACGCGTAATGCGGATGCGGCGATGTATCACGCTAAAGATATGGGGCGTGGTAATTTTCAATTCTTTAGTGAAGAGATTAATCAACGTAATCAAAAGAGACTTATTTTAGAAAATAATCTGCGCCGAGCAATAAAAAATAGGGAGTTTGAGCTCTACTACCAGCCTCAGATTGATATTTTCACCAAAGAGATTATTGGCTCTGAAGCACTTATTCGTTGGAATGATCCTCAAAAAGGCCAGATTTCTCCATTAGACTTTATCCCAATTGCCGAAGAGACAGGGATGATCCTAGAAATTGGTGAGTGGGTTTTCCGAGAGGCCTGTAAGCAACTGCGGCAGAATATAGATAAGGGAAGAACATTAGCCAGTGTTGCCATTAATATTTCTGCTGTTCAGTTTAAAGATGAAGGGTTGGTCAATATGATTTCCTCCTGCATTAAAGAGGAGGGGATCCCGACAAAATATATTGAGTTGGAGATTACTGAAAGTGCGATCATGAACAATGCGGATGAAGCTGTAATCATTTTAGAAAAATTAAGTGCACTTGGTATCCGTATTTCGATTGATGATTTTGGCACGGGCTACTCGTCACTAGCGTATCTGAAAAAATTCCCAGTGGACAAATTGAAAATTGACCGAGAGTTTATTCGTGACTTACCTCATAATCCGGATGATGTAATTCTAACAACCACAATGATCAGGCTTGCTAATAGTTTGGGTATTGATGTTTTAGCTGAAGGTGTGGAGAGTGCCGAGCAAATTGAGTTCTTACGTACACAAAAGTGTCAATATGTTCAAGGCTACTTCTACTCCAAACCGCTACCCTACGATGAGTTTGAATCCTTCTCTTTGTCGTGGACAAAAGCGAATGAAACGTGAGAGTTAGTCCTAAAATTAATGGCAGAAGAAAACTGTGGATCTAGATCACTAGACTGATTAGCGCAGATAACTAACTGTCATGAGTGATTATAAGATATAAAGCAGCATAACTAGGTAGTGAGAAATGCTGCCCGCCAGTACAAATAAGTGCCAAATTCCATGGGCATGCGTTACTTTTTCATCAAGTGCATAGAAGACAATTCCTCCAGTATAGAATATGCCTCCCAAAACGAGCATCATTAATGCATTCTTTGGCAAGGCCTCTACTAAAGGGTACATGGCAACTAGAATTAACCACCCCATCAACAGATAGATAATCATCTGTATAACGCGCGATCCTTTTTTGTGTAAGCTATCTACAATAATGCCGATAATTGCCAACCCCCAGATGATACCAAATAGGCTCCAACCCCAAGCACCATGTAGAGTGACCAATGTGAGCGGGGTGTAGCTACCCGCGATTAGTAGGTAGATAGCGATATGATCGAGCTTCTTAAATATTTGTTTGGCTCGGCCACGTAACGAGTGATACAGAGTCGACAGGGTGTAGAGCAAAAACAGCGACAAGCCATAAATGGTGAAGCTAATTATTTTCCATGGATCGCCCTGAAATGATGCTTGAGCCACCAGTATGACTAAACCAGCAAGCGCCAATACCGCACCTATCAGGTGACTGATGCTGTTAAACCGCTCTCCGTGGTACATCTTTATTAGATCTTAATGCTGACTATGTGGATTTAATCCATTGGCCATAGCCCAATGGTGGGGTTGGTGGTGGTTGCCATAGGCCATTAAACCAATGTATCCCAACCCCCTTATTTTGTTGACTTCATTGGGGTGGTTGGTAGTAATCGTTAAGATAAATGTTCCATCCTGTTCTCTTACCTTCATCAACCATCCCGTGTCGCGTTTTAGTTGTTCTGGGTGCGCATTAAAAACTCGATGTAGTGCTGACATAGCTCGAGCAGTTGTCGGTTTAACAATGGCCTTCAACCCCTTACTGACAGGTTGTTGTGATAAAACGGTTACATTGATCGTCATATCCTGCATGTCGACAAGGTGTAATCTCAGTGCCTCTATATTGACCTTTGACCAATCTGTTGTTGGATCCATGTTTAGCTGTGTAATGACCTCCTGAATTGTGCCGAAGGCATCATTGCCCGCTTCTTTGAGCGGTGCAGGAGCACTGCTGTTTTGCATATGCATTGTGTGATTCATTGTGCTGTGTTCCTGTTCGGCAAAAACAGTCGCTGAATAGGATAAAACTAAGATACTGACTATTTGCAATGTTTTCATTTTTTACTCAGGTTGATGTTAACTTAAGAGGGGCTGGATTTAGTCAATTCGACTCATTAACTACAAAATAGTTCAAAAAGTGCCTTACCTACTTTTGGGTCAACAACCTTACATGCCATTTCTAAATTTATCGGTAGCCGTCACACCACTATCTCTTACCAGTTTTAACCCTATCGCATACTCTTTAAGAATGTTGAGTGTCCATACAATGCGTTCGCGATAGTAACTGTCGGAGCGCGGATCATTCTCCTCAGGTTGATCGTTTAATATCTCTTCAACTTTACGGATAATAAGATGATCAGGAATGTAGTTAATGCGACTATTTTTATAGCTACTCATTCGTAGTTCAGCTACAGGGTATGATCCGCCATCACCAGAGGATACAGAGACAATCAGTGCCGGCTTATGTCCGAGCTCTTTTGCGCCAAATAGGAGAAAGAAATTTTTCAGTCCGGCAGGAACCTGTCCGTGCCACTCGGGGGTAATCACCACAAAGGCGTCACTTGATGCGAGTTGCTCTCTAATGGGGTTAAGCAATGTCTCCCATTTGGGATCACCATCCCACACACCTTCGTCCCAGAGTGGCAGAGGATTGCCTGCAAGGTTAACGATGGAAGTCTCTTCACAGATACCGTTGTTTAATGTCTTCTCAATATGTTGAGCCACTTTGTAGCTCTGTGAATTGTTGCGGTGACTGCCGCTGATGATGGTGATCTTCATATTGCTATCCTTAACTGTAAATAAGATTCTAAATAGTGACGATAAGCCAGATAATCAATCAACATCCACACTGAGACAGTGTGCTTTCGCATTTTGATAATTTAAGCCATCAATTCCCGATTTGCGCATGGAGATAGCTAATGAACTGGCAAGTGCCGAGGCAAATGCTCGCTGATAGTAGGGGAGAGTGGGAATATATTGTGGCAACATCTGTTCAATATTCTGAGCCATCTCCATGCGCTGGTCGAAAGCGGCTCTCTTCTCTTCAATATAATCCATCAGCTCAGCATCATGTTGTGCCTCTTTAGATAACTCCAGACTCCAACTCATGTCGCACTGTAGTTCACATTGACCGATATACTCTCCAAATGTTGAACATCGCCATTCGCTGGGAGAGATCAGTGACAGACGGAAACGCCCGTTTTTACGGTAGAGGGAGTAGGATTTTTCAACAACCGGTTTGAAGCTGAATTCACTACCTAAAATGAAAAGGGCAGTAAAGAGTTCCGAGGCGATCTGTGTAACAGTTTTGGCGGGGGCAACGGCAAATGAACGAATCTCTGAGAGCAGGGCAATCTCCGTTGTGCCTCCCTTGCCTTGAGGATTTGGGCTCTTCTGTGAATGACTCTGGCTCATGCCACTTATTTTCCACTATATCTGATTGTTTGGGCAAATTGGTTCTCGCATTCATGCCTCCAGTTATGGTCTAATTCTGCCCATGTTTTCACCTTATGAACTCTTTATCGGCCTGCGCTATACCCGTGCCAAGCGTCGTAACCACTTTATATCATTTATATCTCTGACCTCGATGCTCGGTATCGCGCTAGGGGTCACCGCACTCATTACCGTACTTTCAGTCATGAATGGTTTTGAAAACGAGCTGCGTCACCGCATCCTGGGAATGACCGCGCACGCCACGATCAACAGCTATCGCGGTAATCTTGATAAGTGGCAAACATTAAAAGATATTTCAGACAAACATCCACACGTTGTGGCGAGCGCCCCTTATATACAAAAAGAGGGGATGGTCTCTCACGGCCAGCAGGTGAATGGCGCCATTCTTCGAGGTATCGATCCCGAAATGGAGAAAACGGTCTCAACGGTGGGCGAAAAGATGGTCACAGGTTCGCTATCGCAACTTGAGGCGGGTCAGTACCGTGTCATTATCGGGCAGGCGCTGGCCGATATTCTCAATGTGGCTGAGGGCGACAAAATTACCGTCGTATCCCCCTCGGCAAGTGTCAGTATTGCCGGGCTGATGCCTCGCCTTAAACGCTTTACCGTTGCAGGCACCTTTGAAGTGGGCATGTACGAGTACGATAGTGCGATGGTGCTGATGCACCTCGATGATGCACGCAAGCTCTTCCGAATGGGGGATGGTGTGTCGGGGCTGCGTCTCAAACTAGATGATATGTTTGATGCGCCTCGTATTAGTCGTGAATTGGCTGATGAGGTTCCCGGCCTCTATTGGGTACGTGACTGGACGCAGTATCACGCCAATTTCTTCCGCGCGATTAAGACAGAAAAACGGGTGATGTTTATCATTCTGTTGCTCATCGTTGCCGTGGCTGCCTTCAATATTGTCTCAACACTGGTGATGGTCGTGACCGATAAGGAGAGTGATATCGCTATCCTACGAACCCTGGGATCGACCCCCCGAAGTATTATGGGAATATTTATGGTGCAAGGGA
>JAOTST010000144.1 GCA_029864785.1 Chromatiales bacterium
GCATCCGCGCTAGATCCTATCTCGACATTGAAGCTAGAAGAGCTGATCTATGAGTTAAAAGAGAAGTACACCATCGTGATTGTTACCCACAATATGCAGCAGGCTGCGCGTGTTTCAGATTACACTGCTTTTATGTTCATGGGAGATAAGGTGGAGTTTTCTGATACTGACACACTGTTCACCAACCCACGTGAAAAGCGGACAGAAGATTACATTACTGGGCGTTACGGTTAGTCACTAGCTGGCAGATAATTACAGAGGTCATCAAATGGAAAATATGAATATTGGTCATCACATCTCACGTCAGTTCAATGAAGAACTTGAAGATGTGCGTAATCAGGTGCTGATTATGGGTGGGCTGGTTGAGCAGCAGATTACCGATGCGGTTAAATCACTGGTTGAGGGTGATAGTCGTCTTGCCGAGGAAGTGATTGAAAATGATCACAAGGTAAATGGTCTCGAAGTGGCTATCGATGAAGAGTGCACCCAGATTCTGGCGCGACGTCAGCCTGCCGCGAGTGATCTTCGTTTAGTGATCGCTGTTATTAAAACGATTACTGATTTAGAGCGTATCGGTGATCAGGCGGAAAAAATTGCACGAATGGGATTGCACCTATCTCAAATGGAGCGGCCTAAAGGTCAGTATTACGAGGTACAGAGCCTTGGTGAGCGAGTAATCAAAATGCTACATCAAACATTAGATGCTTTTGCACGGATGGATGTGGATGCTGCGATTAAGGTGAGTCAACAGGATGACAAAATTGATCATGAGTATGATGGGATTATGCGTAAAATGGTCACGTTTATGATGGAAGATCCTCGTTCAATTAAGCGTTCACTTGACGTAATCTGGTCAGTGCGTGCCTTAGAGCGTGTTGGTGATCACTCAAAAAATATTTGCGAGTATGTAATTTACCTGGTGAAAGGGAAAGATGTTCGTCACACAGAATACATGAAAAAAGCAGTGGAAGATTGAGAGGTTTAGCTTAACGCTGACATTAATAAAACCGCCTCTGGGGCGGTTTTATTCGTTAAGTCTCCTGGTTTTGTCTATCTTTGCAGGATGGACATGTGCCAGACCAAATTCTGGTGCCCCATTCTAATACCCAGCTTTCTAAGCCCATCGGTTTATCAAGATGTTCACTAGGAAGGTCTAATAACTGATTGCATTCACGGCAATGTGCATGGTCATGTGTCGAGATGTTACTATCAAAGATAGTATTACCTGCTAATCTAAAACTACGAATCATGCCAACAGCAGCAAGCTGGTTGAGCGTTAGATAAACAGTATTCGGTGACAAACCCGCGTGTGATGGCGAAAGCTCAGCGTGTAGTTGTTGTGCCGTATAGTGGCAATGCTTTTCGAGTAACCTCATGCAGATCGCCACTCGTGGTGTAGTCACTCTTAGGTTATGTTTACGCAATAGTGCGCTTGCAATACTTTCTGACCAGACACTTCGTTCCATATTTAACACCTACACTTAGCTCGCTTAAGAGCGCTAAAGGCTAAAGTAGCATCTCTGCTAGTAATAACTACTATTAACCTTTTTTAAACTAAGGGTATTATGCGCCAGTTAAATAAAAGGATCAATGCTGCTCTTTAAAAAGTCATTGGAGTTTTTAAATTATATTCTCTTTAATTTCAGCGTGTTAAAGATTTCAAGGGAGTGCTTGGAATAATGTTTTTTTCGACTCTTTATGAAATAAATACCGTTTCAAAACCAGACGCTGGACATTTTTCAGCTCATTTCTGAGTGAGATATTTATTACCTTATTAGCTCACTTCTACTGACCATGTACAATCGTTGTATGATTGAACATATCGATTTCGCAAGCCAGCAGGTCAACCGGGTAGAGCAGTGTCGCCGCTTGTTTCATGGGCGCGGTGGCGCTTATGAGGGGCTTGAGCATATTGTCGTCGATTGGCTGCCGCCGGTAGTGCTCATTACACTCTACAAAGAAGAGCCTCCCAGTTGGGTGTTATCAATGGCGCAGACATTACAGCTAAGCTTGACTGGCTGTACGTCAGTTCAGGTGCAATATCGCTGTCGAAGCAAAGCACCAATTGAAGTTGTCCTAGGGGATGAGGTGAGTGAGTTGGTAGTTGATGAGTGCGGTTTGAAATTTCACCTTCAGCTGGGACGTTCGCAGAACATCGGTCTCTTTCTTGATATGCGGAATGGAAGGCAGTGGGTAAAAGAGACTGCAGCCGGTAAAAACGTACTCAACCTTTTTGCCTACACTTGCGCTTTCTCAGTTGCGGCAATGGCAGGGAGCGCGAAGCAGGTAGTGAACGTCGACCTTAGCAAGGCATCGCTCAGCCGAGGGCGAGATAACCATCGCCTGAACAGACATGATACCTCGAAGGTTGTTTTTCAGGGGGTGGATATCTTCAAGTCGTTTTCACGTATTAAAAAATATGCGCCGTATGATCTATTGATCTGTGATCCTCCAGATATTCAAAAGGGTAGTGTCAATGCAGAGCGGGATTATAAAAAGATTTTGCGGCGTGTTCCGGAGTGGGTGGGCTCTGGAGGGCAGTTGATGTTGTGTCTTAACTCACATCGGCTGGATGAACAGTTTTTGCATCAGATGGTTGCAGAGTATTGCCCAGGGTTCCGATTTGTTGAAGTGATTAAGCCGCCTGAGGTGTTTGTGGATGCGGTTGAGGGGAGTGGGTTGAAGGTGTTGGTTTTTGAGGGAGATTGACATTGTAGTGATTTACCTACATACAAAGTTTAGTGTTCTTACTATAGTTAGGCCATTGGCCAATTGATTTCTCAATACTTAACTTATCCTGATTGCTGGGGTGAATGATCTAATATTAATTGGTTTTAATTTTTCACATAAGAGTAGCTTTAATTGATAGATGATCAGATAAAAAATATATTTGCTGAATCCACAAAAGAGTGGGCTTGCGATAACTATTCAGCAAGTATCAGATTTGTTGTAGACGTTGATGATTCAAGTCTAAGTATTCGGGAGGCTTCCATTGAATTATCACCACATCCATTAGGTATTGATAATAGTTTTGTTATTAAAACTAGTAAGGTGCTTCTGGGACAAGTGGATTTAGAGCAAGTTACAAAAAAAGACTTGCTTGCTTTGATTGAGAGTGCAATTCAAGGTGATATACAGACACCTAAGGGAGTCGCAACTTTACCTAAAGAAAATAATTATACTTATTACTCAGAGGGAAGTCAGATAGATCGTTGGTATTATGATCTTCACCTTTCGATTAGTGGCAGGAACCATCAAGTCTCTGCATATAGCGAGTTAGCGGAAATAGATAATTCATTGCGGTTATCTACTCCGCCATTTGATGGTTTGAATGATGCACTGTCATGGCTAGGACTGGGTGAGAATACACCTGGAAACATGTATCCAAAGATAGATGTTAGAATAAACCCTCCTGTAGATTTGATTATTGATGAAAGCTCATTAAATAATGATGAATTCAAGATGACATTACATGCGCACCCTCAATTTAATGTTGAACTTGTTCAGGTGGCAATAAGAGCTGTTCCAGGTGATAACCTTAATTCTCGACTTCAAGTTGCCTCTGAAATTGAATGGGCTACCATTCAAAATGGTAGGCGAATAGGCTCTGCTATCATTAATATTAAAAACTCCGATAACCTTCTTGCGATTCTAATGGTTGGGAATTCAATAGTGCGTCGGCAATGGTTTTTAGACCCTGATAAGGCGAGAAGCAATCGATTTCTTGCTGTTCAAAATTTTGATAAGGGCCTAAAAATGACAAAACTGGCTGTTCTCGACACACGCGATTCCCTTAAGTTTGAGAATGGGATAGCAGCATTGCTTTTTTTATTGGGCTTTTCCCCGTGCGTGCAACTTGAAACAGACTCTCCAGATTTGGTCGTGCAGACTCCAGCTGGACGACTTGTTCTAGTGGAGTGTACTTTAAAGATATCAGATTTTTCAGCTAAAATTGGCAAGCTTGTTGATAGGCGAGGCTCATTGGTAAAAGAGCTAGAAAAGAGTGGGCATCCAAGTTTAGTAAAGTCGGTGATTGTATGTAGGCTTCCAAGAGATCAAATTGCTGCTCATGTTGATCAATTGAGGTCTTATAAAACAATACTTATAACGGAAGAACAGTTACGTGATGCTTTTGATCGAGTGCGCGACCATAATGACCCCGATAAGTTTATACAAGATGCAGAGTCAGCGCTCGGAAATGACTCTCAACAGGTTTTAGGGTTGTCTTAATTATTAGCGAGTAGCCCGGGCTGAGCTTCCAGCGAAACCCGGGGAATGTGGCACTGCCCCCTGGGTTTCGCTGGAAGCTCAGCCCAGGCTACATTTATTGCGTGCAGAGGCTGTGGATGTTTTTGCAGATTAGTGGAATATCAACTTCTTTTCCGGAGTCTATTGTTACTGTATTTAATAGCTCATCTTCACTTAAAGGCTCCTGCGTTTTTATCTGATGTTCCAGTACAGACACATCCGCTTCAGATGGATCATTACCTTTTTCATTGCGTTCGATAATCCACTGCCGTAATAATTCCTCTTCGGCATGGAAATGAAGAATCACAAACGGTACGCCAAGCTCATCAGCAACGGCTTTGAATTGAGCCCGATGACGCTGTTTCAGAAAGGTCGCATCAATGATAACTGGGTAACCACCAGCAGTGATCACCTGTGACATCATTGTGAGTAGTTTGTAGGTCTCTTCACTTGCCGACCTGCTGTAAAGATCTCCACCCACATACGATTTACTATTGGCATCTGCACGTAGTCCAAATATGCGCTTTCGTTCGACATCCGAACGTACTCGGATCGCACCAAGTTTTTCCATAATCAGTTGCGAGATGGTGCTCTTGCCTGAGCCTGATAGTCCATGGGTGAGCATCAATGGCGTTGCTGGCCGTTTGCTATAAGAGATTGCTAGTTCCAGGTAATGTTTACACTGTTGCAGATAGCCACCATCAGGGTGCTGGCCATGTTGAATCGCCGCGACCTTTGCCCGTA
>JAOTST010000145.1 GCA_029864785.1 Chromatiales bacterium
TCGTACCGCTACAACAAAACGCCCTCTCTAAATTTATAGCCAATAATCCGCTCGTAGCAATCACCCCTAGAAAAGGTGGATACCGCGTCAGTTACGGCAATCGCCGCATGACCATTCTTGATCCCCAATACTTTGATTATGATCACTCACTCACAACCATTTCGATAGAAATTGATGGCGAGCAACGCGATATCCCTTTTGGCTCAATCGTACAGGTTGAAAATAATTTTAATGTCTCACCCCTTGAAGGGTATCGCGTTAACGTCATTGGCTGGCACAAAAAGGGATTAAAAAACGAGAGTGGCATCACGATCACTCGAAACAAGATTGCCCGTCGTTTTTCAGTGGACCGTAAAGGAAAATTATTCAGGGTTGAACTCTACCGAGGCGATCAATTCAGCGGCATGGTACTAGTCAAGTTTGCTACAACTGTGGCTCAGCTCTCACACAAAAATAATAGCTAATCACTTCATCCCAACTCCCCTAATAATGGTTGGGATTCATCTCGTATTCTGATAGATTCACACATACCTTATGTGAAATAAGGGGAGTGTTGAGCCGTATCAATAAAATCAACAGGTTCAATGGAGTGATTCAAACCCGAGGAGTTATTATGAAAAAAGTTATTCTGGCCGTCATGGTCGCAACACTACCTATCGCTTGTGCTACGACAGAAGCGCCACCGCCAGTATCCGCTTCCGAGAAAAAAGCTCTAACGATCGAGGGTAAAGAGATCATTATGGAGTTTGCAAAGACGCTCGTAGGACATGTAAAAAAAGGCATGAAAAACGGCGGCCCAGTTAAAACTATTGCGGTATGCAACAAAGTAGCTCCTTCCGTTGCTGCTGACCTATCTGAAAAATATGGTGTAAAACTGGGACGTACCAGCCTGAAACTCCGCAACCCAGACAATGCGCCGGATGCCTGGGAAAAAAGTGTTTTGATGAAGTTTGAAAAGCGCAAGGCCGCCGGTGAAAATGTGAAAAAACTGGCATACAGCGAAGTTGTTGTAGAGGGTGGCAAACAGTACTTCCGTATGATGAAGGCGATACCCACTGCAAAAAAACCATGCCTCATGTGTCACGGTGGAAAAGTAAAACCGGGTATTGAAGCAAAGCTTGGTAAGCTCTATCCCAATGACAAAGCGCGTGGCTATAAGGCTGGAGATATTCGTGGGGCATTCACCCTGAAACAGGAACTATAAACTCTAAAAATCGCGTCATCTAAAAAGGCTCCGCAAGGAGCCTTTTTATTTATCCATTGCAAATATCGTCGATTGTGCAACACATCAACACTGAGGGGTTCTGTAAAACACTGCCCTCAGCCTATTTAATAGGAGGCTCTGTCCACCCACCCCTCTTCTTCGGACGCGCCTTACGTCCCATCAGCCAGTAGGCTACCAAAATCAGTAGGGTGACACCCCCAACAAACATAAATAACGTTTCAAGTTCTCTCATCACTCAATCATCAAATATTTAATGAGCCTTGGCAATCTATTTCCATAGTTCAACCACACCGCCTGCTGCACGGATTTTATCTGCTCGCTGATCAACATAGCGTTGAAACTCAGGCTGCTTCCGATAGGCTTCTGAAGCAACATACTCCAGTGCCGATGCCGTATGGAAGGCACGCAGATAGGCCTCTGCTCGAAACACCTCTACTCCTTGTGCATCGAAGAAGAGCATTGATGGTGTGTAGTTAACATTAAGTGTTTTAAGCCACTGCTGAAGTGGCACCGTCTCTCCACTGGGAGTCGTAATACTCTCTTTTGACCAGATATCGACAACGGCAACATCAAACTGCCTCAACAATTTAATGATCTCTAGGCGGCGAAACTTATCTCCATGCAGTTCATCACAGGCACGACAATCCTTCTGCTCAAATAGAACCAGCAACGGCTTATCACCCTGACTCCGCTTTAGATTATTTTGCAGGTAACTCTTTTTACGATGCAGCTTACCCGATGATTTTTGCGGAGCCACTTTAGCAAGATATTCACGAAAAGATGTGACCCTCTCCTCTCTATCGGCGATGTAGGTCAAAAGGGTCAAAAATTTCTCAGGGGGGTAGTAGCCGTTGGCACGAAAGATCGCCTCCCCCTCTTCATTCAAAAAGAGCAGTGTGGGGGTATATTGCACCCGCTTAGCCACTGAGAACTGCTTCTCGGTAGTGCTATTCCCCTCCAGATCAACCACCTCACGATCTCCCCACATGTTGATCGCAATCACATCAAAACCTTGCTGAGCCTGAGCAACAATCCTGTGCTGGGTAAAGTTGGTCTTAATCAACCGCTCGCAATAGGGACACCCGTCCTGATAAAAGTAGAGCATGATGCGCCTACCACCCTCATTCGCCTCAGAGAGATCATCACGCAGATCGAGAAAGGAGTCCTTAAACCATTCCGGCTTATCAACATGGCCTGGATTTGATAATCCGCTAGATATCAGCTCATCGTCGCCTGCCGCATAAACGGCATAATTCGAGAACATAGTGAGAGACAAAAGCAGAAAAACCGTTTGCGATAGCGCCTTTCTAAACATTATAGCTGACCAATTAAGTAGGTTATTAAGTGAGACTACTATAGTTTAAAAAAGTTCATATGGCGAAGTTAAAAATACCCACACTATCGAATCCAAAGTGTCTTGATATTCACAAACTCCCTAATTCCCAAATAGGAGAGTTCACGCCCATAACCCGATTGCTTAATCCCACCAAACGGCAGACGCGGATCGCTCTTGACCATCCCATTCACAAAGGCCGCACCACTCTCCAATTGACGTGCCAATCGCTCACCACGCTCACTATCGCCGCTAAAGATGACCCCTCCCAATCCAAATTCACTCTCATTGGCCACCGCAACCGCCTCGCGCTCATCCTTCACACGGATGATAGAAGCGACCGGTCCAAATAGCTCCTCAGACCACGCCGGTTGACCGACTGACACATGGTCTATGATTGTCGCAGCATAGTAGTAACCTGAACGCTCAATTATCTCACCACCCGTCACAATTTTCGCACCCAGAGCAACAGAGGATTCAACCTGTTGATGGAGTTCATCACGAAGATCTTCGCGCGCCATCGGAGCCAGCGTTGTTGTTGAATCAAGGGGATCGCCCGCTTGTAATGCACCCACCACTGCCTTGAATTGATCGATAAATTGATCGGCAATTGCTTCAACTACAATAAAGCGCTTGGCGGCAATACAGCTCTGCCCACAATTGAGAAAACGCCCCATCGTCGCATGCTGTACGGCCAGCTCGATATCAGCATCTTCCAGCACAATAAAGGGATCTGAACCGCCCAACTCTAGAAGTGATTTTTTAAGTACGCTACCTGCTGTGGCCGCCACACTACGACCCGCTGGTCCAGAACCTGTGAGTGTCACACCATGGATACGCGGGTCACGAATAACCGCCTCAACCTGGGATGATTCGATCATCAAATTAACAAAAATACCCTCAGCAAAACCCGCCTCACGGAAAATAGCATCGATCGCCAAGGCGCATTGCGGTACGTTAGAGGCGTGCTTCATTACCACGGTATTTCCTGCGATCAAGGCAGGAACGGCTGCTCGAATAAGTTGCCAAAAGGGAAAATTCCACGGCATTACCGCCAGGATTGTCCCCAGCGGTTGATAGGTAATCAGACTACGACTTGCATCGCTCTCGATCATCTCATCCTCAAGCTGAGCCTCACCATTTTCCGCATAGTAGTCACAAGCGGCCGCACACTTCTCTATCTCGCCCTGTGCCTCACTAAAAAGTTTACCCATCTCCAACGTAATCAGACCCGCCAGCTCGTCCTTACGTACACGTAGAATCTCCGCCAACCGCTCCACCCGTGTACAACGGCTATTAATGGGTGTGTTAGACCAGATCGGTACCGCATCGGCACCCAACGCAAGCGCATGCTCAATCTCCTCACTGCTTAATGAAGAATAGTGCTCAAGAATCTCACCAGTGGCCGGATTTTGTGTCTTAAAACTCATGGCTTAAAAACCGATTCGTTGCCGTAATAGATACCAGCTAGTATACAATCTGTTTAAAGAAATTATGAATAACTCCTTTAATGATATGAAAATTTACCTTGTGGGCGGTGCCGTACGCGACAAACTATTGGGCGTTGAGCCTAAAGATCGCGACTGGGTCGTCGTTGGCGCGACTCCTGATGAGATGATCGCACAGGGATTTACACCTGTTGGCAGTGATTTTCCTGTCTTTCTCCACCCTGAAACCAAGGAGGAGTACGCCCTTGCTCGCACCGAGCGCAAGAGCGGCCATGGTTATCATGGTTTTGAATTTCACGCCGATCCCTCCGTCACCCTCGAAGAGGATCTGATTCGCCGCGACCTCACCATCAATGCTATGGCCGAGGATGACGCGGGTCATATCTTCGATCCATTCAATGGGCAGGCAGATCTTGAAAATGGTCGCCTGCGCCACGTCTCGGATGCCTTTAGTGAAGATCCGGTACGAATTCTGCGCATTGCTCGCTATGCGGCCCGGTTCAATCGATGGGGATTTCATATCGCCCACGATACCCACAAACTAATGAAGCAGATGGTTGATAACGGTGAGATCGATCACCTCGTTCCCGAACGGGTCTGGCAAGAGACGGCACGTGCCCTTGGTGAGGATGCCCCGCAGCGCTTCTTTGATGTGCTACACAAGTGCGGCGCATTGAAGGTGATATTCCCTGAGATCGAGGCACTCTTTGGGGTGCCTCAACCGAAACATCACCATCCTGAAGAGGATACGGGAGTCCATGTGATGATGGTCGTTGAACAGGCTGCGAGGCTAACCGACGACCTTAAAGTACGCTTTGCCGCACTGGTACATGACCTTGGTAAGGGAACCACGCCTGAATCAGAGTGGCCGCGTCATATCGCTCATGAAGATCGCGGCGTAATGCTGGTCGAGAAACTCTGTGAGCGTCTTAGGGTTCCCAAAGATTTCCGCGATTTAGCC
>JAOTST010000146.1 GCA_029864785.1 Chromatiales bacterium
ACCTCCGGTGTAGCCGCCACAGGAACCTTGGTCACCGGCGACACCGGAGGTAATACCATCGGTGTTAACTGGGGTCGCTGGGATGGTAGCTACACAGTAATGGAGAACGGTGTAGCTGAGACTCCAATCGGTAGCTTTCACTACATCTACAGCCCGAATGTCACGCCCTTTACCACACTACAAGCACTTACAGGCACACTTGTTACCTATGCACTGGCGGGCGGGACACAACCCACAGATCAAAATGGCTCTGCAGGCACACTCTCAGCTCTTAATATGAGTTTTGACTTCTCTGCACAGGCTGTTACAGGTATTAATATGACGCTCACTACCCCTGGAACGGGCTCGATTAATGTCTCCAGTTCAGTTATATCCGTCCCTATTGGTGATCTTGCAGGACCTGGAATGAAGCTAGATTCACTCAATAATATTAGCGTGACCGGTGGATATGTTGGTCAGATATCTGGGACATTTATCGGCCCAAATGCAGAGGGACTAATCACTACCTATGGATTTAGAGAGGATGTTCCCGTATCCACCAAGGGCGTAGCAGGCACGGCTCTATTATGCACAACCTGTTAGAGATACGATTTTGTATTCCTACGACCGCCTGGGCTCTTCTTTTGGGTAATAACGCCCTTCACCATGTCCGGTCCTGAAAGTATCTGATCGGGATAATTTTCATTCAGCGCATGAATAATCCACTGCCCATCACGTATCAGCAGTTGGCGAAAGATATACTCCTCATCATGCCACGCTACCACGTAGGAGCCATCCTTGGGAGGATGCTCAGGCTCAATAGTAATAATCTCCGGCTCAACAAACTCCGGCTCCATACTATCCCCCAACACCATCAGCGCATAGGGTTCACGTTTTTCACAGCTCTCCACCCCCTCTAGATCTGCGGGGGTCTCATCCTTAGGTGCTATGACTTCACCATCACCAAAGGGGGAAAATTGTTTAACTGCCATCGTGAGCTACTCCAAAATATATTGCTATTGACCCATATAATCGGTCACTTATATCCAATTTCAACCCGAATTTTACCATCTTTACTTTGTCAGGCCGTTGAAACAACGTAAAATCACCCAAGTTTACTAATCATAGCTGTAGCCCGGAAACACTCATGAAACACTTTACCGACCTAATCGCTGAATGTCTGACCGAGATCGAGGAGATATTCCCGTGGGATCTGGAAGAGAAGCTCGCTGAGAAGAGTGACCTGCTGATGGTCGATGTACGAGAGGCCGACGAGTTTGCCGCATTCAATATTCCCAACTCCATTAATGTCCCGCGTGGCATTCTGGAGACCTCCTGTGAGTGGGATTATGAGGAGACGATTCCTGAGCTCGTTCAGGCGCGAGATAAAGAGGTGATTGTCATCTGCCGTTCGGGTAACCGTAGTGTGCTTGCAGCCCACACCATGCAACGCATGGGCTATAAAAATATCGCCTCGCTTAAGACCGGCGTTAAAGGCTGGAATGATGCTGAGCAGCCCCTAATTGATGTCAAGGGTGATGAGGTTGATATTGATGATGCCGATGAGATGCTGATCACCCGTATCAGGGATGACCAGAAGCGTCCAGCTTAACGATAAGCTATAACTACGAAGCTCACGAAAAGCACGAAGTTTTATATTCTCTGTGCGCTTCGTGAGCTTCGTGGTAAATATTTACCCTTCGCCCTTGGCAATCTGCATCTCAGAACGGAACCAGTTGAGCCGATCATGTAGCTTCACCACATTACCGACAATAATCAGTGTTGGCGGTTTGATCTCCTGACCGGAAATATCATTGGTAATAGTCGAAAGCGTTCCGGTAAAGACCCGCTGTCTTGGGGTTGTGGCTTGCTGTACCAGAGCGATAGGCAGATCTTCTGGCAAACCATTCTCCATCAGCTTTTTGCAGATCGTTGGCAGACCTTTAAGCCCCATATAGAAGACGATGGTCTGATTAGGCTGGGCCAACCCCTTCCAGTTGAGATCTGTCGAACCATCCTTCAAATGACCCGTTACAAAGACCACTGACTGTGAATAGTCACGGTGCGTCAGTGGGATACCTGCATAGGCTGAGGTTCCGAGGGCAGCAGTAATTCCAGGCACTACCTGGAAATTAACCCCGTTCTCAGAGAGGGTCTCAATCTCCTCACCACCTCGACCAAAGACAAAGGGGTCTCCGCCCTTTAGACGACAGACACGTTTACCCTCTTTAGCCAAATCGACCAGCAGTTGATTAATTTGATCCTGCGGCACGGTGTGTTGATCACGCTCCTTACCCACATAAATCCGATCAGCATCGCGACGTGTAAGATTCAGCACCTCTTTAGAGATAAGGCGGTCATGAACAATCACATCGGCCTGCTGCATCAGACGCAGGGCACGAAAAGTGAGTAGATCGGGATCACCTGGACCACCACCAATCAGGTAGACCTCACCAACCTTTGAGCTATCACCATTCTTGACCGCCAGCTCCAGCTCTTTCTCAGCCTGCTCATCCTTACCTGCAAAGACCAGCTCGGCCACATCGCCTTGTAACACCCCTTCCCAGAAGTTGCGACGGCTATTCACATCATCAAAACGTGCCTTCACCTTATCGCGGAAACCATTCACCATCGAGGCCAAACGACCATAAGCCGCGGGAATAGTTGATTCGAGACGTGCCCGCAGGATACGCGCCAAAACAGGCGAAGAGCCACCGGTTGAGACCGCAATCTGTACCGGTGAACGGTCGATAATCGAGGGCATAATAAAGCTACAGAGGTCAGGATTATCGACCACATTGACAGGGATCGAACGCGATTGACACTCCTTTGAAACCAGCTCGTTCACGGCTCGATCATCCGTGGCCGCAATCACCACCCGCATCCCCTCAAGGTGGGGAATATCAAAAGTAGTCTCAAGATGTTCTACCCGCCCCTCCTTAACATATTGTGCCATCTGACTTGAGAGTTCAGGACTGACAACAGTCACTGCACCATCTGCATCGAGCAGAAGAGATGCTTTACGAGCGGCAATATCACCACCACCTACAACAAGGCAGGGCTGGGCTTTTAGATCAAGAAATATCGGTAGAAAATCCATAAAATCAGTCTATTACAGTTTAAAGTTAAAGTGGTTTATTTGTGTTAATTCTGTCGATTATACGCTAGATAAGTTTCAGGGCTAATCTATCAAAGGAGGTAGAGTGAGAATAGAATACTCTCTACAGCACCAGACCGAGATGATTCTCCTGAATTTTGTGGATTTTGTCTCTGATCATACTCGCCTCCTCAAACTCCAAATTCTCAGCATGTTGGTACATCTGCTTCTCTAGACGCTTCAACTCTTTTTGAATTTCTGCATGGGTCATTGAAGCGTACTCGACGACATCTTCCGCCGTCTTGAGCATTCGCTTCACATTTTTGGAGCCCGGATAGCCCGTTTCGAGAATATCGGCCACCGCCTTCTCGATCCCCTTGGGGGTGATTCCGTGCTCTTTGTTATGGGCAACCTGTTTTGCGCGACGGCGGGCGGTCTCATCGATCGCCTTCTGCATCGATTTGGTCATCTTATCGGCGTAGAGGATCGCCTTACCGTGTAGATTCCGCGCGGCACGGCCGATGGTCTGGATCAGTGAAGTCTCCGAGCGCAGAAATCCCTCCTTGTCGGCATCGAGGATCGCCACCAGCGCTACCTCAGGCATATCGAGCCCCTCTCTTAATAGATTAATGCCCACTAGTACATCGAATTCGCCTAGTCTCAGGTCACGGATAATCTCCACCCGCTCCACCGTGTCGATATCGGAGTGGAGGTAACGCACCTTGACCCCGTGCTCGTCGAGATAATCGCTCAGATCCTCCGACATCTTTTTGGTGAGCGTGGTCACCAGAATGCGATGCCCATTGGCACTGTAACGGTTAATCTCCGAAAGCAGGTCATCAACCTGAGTCGTCGCCGGCCTAATCTCTATCTCGGGATCAATGAGTCCTGTCGGCCTGACCACCTGCTCCACCACCTCACCGGAGTGCTCTAGCTCATAGGGTCGCGGGGTGGCGGTCACATAGATGGTCTGCGGCGCAGCCTTTTCAAACTCCTCAAAGCGCATCGGGCGGTTGTCCAGTGCCGATAGCATCCTGAAACCGTAGTTGACCAGATTCTCCTTGCGCGAACGGTCTCCGCGATACATCGCACCAATCTGTGGCACCGTCACATGGCTCTCATCGATAACCAGCAGTGCATCGTCGGGAAGGTAATCATAAAGAGTTGGTGGCGGCTCACCCGGGGCACGACCCGAGAGGTAGCGCGAATAGTTCTCGATACCCGAGCAGTAGCCGAGTTCAAGCATCATCTCAATATCATATTTGGTGCGCTCTTCGAGCCGTTGCGCCTCGACCAGACGGTTATCACCACGTAGATGATCCAGACGCTCCTTGAGCTCCTCCTTAATCCCCTCGACCGCCTCAAGAATCTTGGCACGTGGGGTCGCATAATGGGTTTTGGGATAGATGGTGACACGTGGTGTTCTACGCAGTACCTCACCAGTCAGCGGATCAAACCAGGCGATCGACTCTACTTCCTCGTCAAACAGCTCGATACGTACCGCTTCATCCTCCGATTCGGCGGGGAAGATATCGATCACATCACCGCGCACCCGATAGGTGGCTCGGTGTAGCTCCACATCGTTGCGGGTGTACTGTAGCTCGGCCAGACGCATCAGAATCTGCTGCTGATCGATAATGTCGCCACGACTAATATGTAGCATCATCTTCAGGTAGGAATCGGGATCTCCCAGACCGTAGATAGCCGAGACAGTAGCAATAATAATAACATCGGGTCGTTCCAGCAGCGCCTTGGTAGCCGAGAGACGCATCTGCTGGATATGTTCGTTGATCGAGGCATCCTTCTCGATAAAGGTATCACTCGATGGAACGTAGGCCTCAGGCTGATAATAGTCG
>JAOTST010000147.1 GCA_029864785.1 Chromatiales bacterium
ATAACCCCGGAGATAAAACCACTGCGGCTTGCACGCTTCCAGTAGAGAAGCCCTACAATTCCAGGAAGAAACTGAGCAACCGCAACAAAGGAGATTAGCCCTAGTCCAGCCAGTCCTTGGCGACTCTCCAGAAGCAGGTAAAAAGCGTAACCCGCAGCGATAACCAATAATATGACAATGCGGCGTCCCCATAACAGCCAATGATAAAAATTACTGGTCGCGGTCATACGCGATAGTCGTCGTGGAAAACTTGCAGGCAGAACGAGATGGTTCATACACATCGAAGCCAGTGCGAGTGTGGTGACAATAATCATCGCACTTGCCGCCGAAAGACCACCAATAAAGGTCAGTAACGGCAACATCCGGGAGCCACTATGCAGCGTTATTCCTAATACATAGAGATCAGCTGGCATCTCTAAACTGAGTGACTGCCCTGCCCATAGAATAGGGGGGATTGCCAGATTAAGTAGCAGTAAAAACAGTGGAAAGGCCCAACTGGCATAACTGAGGCTACGTTCATCGATATTCTCAACAAAGATCATATGAAACTGTCGTGGCAGCAGAAATGCCGCCGCAAACGAAAGTAATAACAGCGTTGCCCACGGCCCTTCATGCATCGGTTTAAAGAGTGCCGTTTGGGCATTAGGGTACTGTTCAAGAAATTGGTTGATGCCATCAAAGCCATCAAAAACCCCAAAGATCGCAAACAGCCCCACCGCCATCAACACCACCAATTTAACCAAGGACTCAAAGGCGATAGCCACCACCAATCCCTCATGCTTCTCACGCAGAGAGATATGCCGTGCTCCAAATAGCATTGAAAAGAGTGCAATGGTCAGACAGAACCCGAGCGCAATAACCCCCGGCTGCGACTCCAGCGAAAGCGCCTGTAGCGAATTGGTGACCGCCTGAATCTGTAGTGCCATATAGGGCAGAATCCCTGCCAACATAAACAGGGTCACTAGAACGCCTGCAAATTGGCTGTGATAACGAAAGGCGAATAGATCGGCCAGAGATGCCAGACGATACTCTTTGGTCAATTTCAGGATCGGCCTTAGCAGAATCGGTGATGCGACGAAGGCGAGTGTCACCCCAAGATAGATCGTTAGAAAACTGTAGCCTTCGCGTTGAGCAAAGCCGACGCTACCGTAGAAACTCCACGAGGTCGCATAGACTCCGAGTGAGAGGGTATAGATGAGTGGGTGGCGTGCGACCGACTCAGGAATCCAGCGTCGTTCCGCCGCCGTCGCAATGACAAACAGCAACCCCAGATAGGCGACACCGACAGCAAATAGCTGCCACAGTTCAAACTGCATCTTTATTTACGTAGCGTTGTAACAGATAGGCCACAACAATCATTGCCCCCCAGATAATATAGGGGGTAAACCAGTAGGCCCTTTCTCCCGTCCAGAGTTCCAGTAGCGGCGAGAGCAGCGGAAGCAGCACCAACAGCAAAACAATAACAGTACGCTCAGCAAACCTATTGGGCTGTGTCGATTCACGCATTAGGGGTTAAATACTCTGATATGAAATAGCCATAGATAATATGTCGCGTACTCGATAAGTGTAAAGCGCATCTGCCATCTCTCAAAAATAATCAAAAGCGGACTCTATCGCAAAAGTCAGTTATTTCCGACCAATGCCCTTGGTTGTTACCTTGCTACACATTTCATACTACCTCATCGTTACCATAAGTAACACTTCTATCCTAAGGTATTGGTTAATACAATGTAATCTATTGAATTTCCAATAATTTAACTCTTGGCACGTAAATCGCTACTTAGATAAGCGGAGTTGAATGGTGGCTTGATTTTTCATCAACCTTTGTCATGTATTATCATGGCCGTCATCTGATAAAAGTTTGTTTGTTTAACAATAATACGAGGCTAGAATGAGTAAAAAAGATAGCAATTCAACAGACATCTCAAGAAGAAGTGTCTTAAAAGGGGGAACTGCACTGGCTGCTGCTAGCACAATGCCAATGTTCTTTATTAAAGATGCATGGGCGGCCAAGAATTTTCGCAACAATCCAGGTAACTCAAAGACCGTTACTCTAGGATTCAACGTACCTCAGACTGGCGCCTACGCCGATGAGGGTGCAGATGAGCTGCGCGCATTTAAACTTGCTGTTAAGCACCTCAACGGTGAGGGCGATGGCGGCATGATGAACACCATGAAGCCTCTCCACCTTAAAGGTAACGGTATCCTCGGCAAGAAAGTTGTCTATGTTACTGGTGACACTCAAACTAAATCAGACGCAGCACGTGCATCAGCTAAGCGTATGATCGAAAAAGATGGTGTTCTGATGTTCTCTGGTGGTTCTTCATCAGGTGTTGCTGTTGCCGTACAAAGCTTGGCACAAGAGATGGGCGTTATCTTCATGGCGGGTCTGACCCACTCAAACGATACCACCGGTAAAGATAAGCGTCGCTATGGCTTCCGCCACTTCTTTAACGCCAAAATGTCTGGCGCAGCACTCGGTCCTGTCCTAAAACAGGAGATGGGTACTGATCGTAATGCCTATCACCTAACATCTGACTACACTTGGGGTTGGACTCAAGAGCAGTCCATCAAAGAGACTACGGAAGCATTGGGATGGCACACGGTTAAGACCGTTAAAACCCCTGTAGGCGCTGGTGACTTTTCACAGTACATCACACCTATCCTGAATTCAGGCGCTGACACCCTAATCCTCAACCACTATGGTAAGGATATGGTTAACTCACTGACTCAATCAGTTCAATTTGGACTGCGTGACAAGATTGTTAACGGCAAGCAGTTTGAGATTATTGTTCCACTTTACTCTCGTCTGATGGCACAGGGTGCTGGAGATAACCTAAAGGGTATCCTGGGTACAACTAACTGGAACTGGGCACTAAAAGATGCCGGTTCGCAGGCCTTTGTTAAGTCCTTTGGTAACGCATATGGTTTCCCACCATCACAGGCTGCTCACACCTGCTATGTACAGACTCTGCTCTATGCAAACGCATGTGAAATGGCCGGTAGCTTCTACCCACCAGAAGTGATCAAGCAGCTGGAAGGCTTCAAGTTCGACGGTATGGGTAACGGTGCCACCGAGTATCGTGCAGAAGACCATCAGTGCTTCAAAGATGTATTGGTTGTACGTGGTAACCAAAACCCAACCAGCCAATTCGATCTGCTTGAGATCGTTAAAGAGGTGCCTCGCGCAGACGTTGAGTATGACGCATCGATCTTTGGTGGAGAGTTAGGCCCTTACGAGGTTTAAATTTTCCCCGATGACTAGCAGGCCACTCCTATAACAGGGCGTGGCCTGCTCTTTTTTATTCCCAATCTGCGAGAGTGTAGCAATGCCTCTTGCGATTTAATTGTGACAATCACAATTGAGATAATCAGGTAAGAATCTGACGATGGACGCACTATTTATCCAACTACTTAACGGCCTCGATAAGGGGGGTGCCTATGCGCTAATCGCACTAGGACTGACCCTCACATTCGGTACGCTCGGCGTTGTTAACTTTGCACACGGTGCAATATTTATGATTGGTGCTTTCTGCGCCGTCTCTTTTCAACAGATACTGACTATCTCCAAAAAGGTGAAGGATGAGAGCATCACCTTTTTTGATGCCTTTAAGGATCAGCCCTATTTAGAGATATGGTGGGGTGATACCGGAAGAGCGATTATCGACTATGCTGTACCGCTCTCCATTCTTTTTGCGATACCGGTCATGCTATTGATCGGTTTCGCGATGGAACGTGGCCTGATTCGCCACTTCTACAAGCGCACCCATGCAGAACAGATCCTGGTCACCTTTGGCCTAGCCATTATTCTGCAAGAGGTTGTGCGTTCCATATTTGGTGCCAACCCAATCCCCACCTCGGCTCCAGATATTGTTGCAGGAAGCGCGCCAATTGGTGTCCTGCTAGGCATGAGCCCTGATCTGGTCTATCCCTGGTGGCGATTGATCTATTTTGCCTTTTCAATGTCGATCATCGGTGGCGTCTTCGCTTTTTTAAAGTACACCACCTTCGGCATGGTCGTCCGAGCAGGTATGCACGATAGAGATACCGTTGGCCTACTAGGTATCAATATCCAGCGCCGCTTTACCATCGTCTTTGGTTTGGCAACCGTGGTCGCCGGACTCGCGGGTGCAATGTATGCACCGATTCTCTCCCCCGACTATCACATGGGTATGGACTTTCTAATCCTCTCCTTCGTAGTGGTCGTTGTCGGTGGCATGGGATCCCTTGAGGGCGCTGTCGCTGCCGGATTCCTGTTGGGGATCATGCAATCATTTGCCTCAATGAATGAGATTAAGTCGATTATTCCCGGTATCGATCAGATCATCATCTATCTGATTGCAGTCGTTATCATCCTTGTTAGGCCGCGCGGCCTGATGGGCAAAAGAGGGGTGATGGAGGATTAATCATGAGTAAACTATCAATGAAAAACAACCTGACCGTAATGGTTATCTTCTCCGCTGTCATATTGAGCATGCCGCTATGGCTCAGTCCCATTGGAGCCTCTTATCCCGACCTACTTCAAAAATTTGCCATCTTCGGCATTCTTGCAGTCGGCTACAACATCCTCTTTGGACTGACCGGTTACCTATCGTTTGGTCACGCGGCATTTCTCGGGATAGGCTCTTATAGTGCAATGTGGTCATTCAAGCTACTCAGCATGAATGTGATTCCAGCAATTATCTTTGCAACTATTATTGCAGGAATATTCTCGCTGATAATCGGCATGTTGACCTTGCGTCGTTCAGGGATCTACTTCTCGATTCTCACTCTCGCATTTGCACAGATGTTCTATAATCTGGCCTACTCAGTACTGACACCCATCACCAACGGCGAGACGGGACTACAGCTTGCACAGAGTGACCCTCGCATTATCGATCGCCTCTTTATCGCGGCCGGTGAAGGACTTCCATCG
>JAOTST010000148.1 GCA_029864785.1 Chromatiales bacterium
AACTTTATTTAATGACTCTGAGTGTCCGATAAAGAGATGGGCATCATCCACCATGTTGTCAAAAAACCGACCAAAAAGAACTCGCTGAGTATCTTTATTGAAATAGATAACAACATTCCGGCAAAAAACAATATCAAAGGCCTCTTTCCATGGCCAAGTATGCAGCAGATTGAGCTGTCTGAATGAGAGAATTGATTGCAGTTCAGGTTTTACCCTGACCATTCCATCCTGAGCCCCTCTTCCCTTTAAAAACCACTTTTTAAGCATCGGCTTAGAGAGTCCCTTCACCCGATCTTCTGTATAAATACCATTCTGTGCAGTTTGAACCACATTTGAATCGAGATCAGAGGCGCAGATTTGCACATCCCACCCTGGCTTATTTTGAAAATAATCTTTCGTAGTTATAGCCAGAGAGTATGGCTCCTCCCCCGTCGAACAACCGGCTGACCAGATGCGTATCTTACGAGTAGAGGCGTTCTCTCGTTCTAGTAGTGGGAAAACATTTTCAGTCAAAAATTCAAAATGGTGATTTTCTCTAAAGAACGAGGTGAGGTTGGTTGTCAGCGCATTGATAAAGTTGATGAGTTCAGTCCCATCATCTTTTTCCAGAAGTTTTAAGTAGCTATCAAAATCGGGGATTTTTTTAGCTCTAAGACGACGAACGAGCCGACTATAGACCATCTGTTGTTTTGAATCAGCAAGATCAATACCCGCATGATCTGCTATGTAATTCTTAACAGTTTTAAAGTGGGCAGTGGTAAATTCAAACTCGCGTTCATCGGGTGCTCTGGCCATTAAATTACTCTAAAACAAATTTTTAGTTGTGCGAAAAAACAGCTTATTGCGCTGTATCAAGCTCTTTTAGTTCATCAATGCTCAGCAGTAGATCAATATCAAGCAGCATCACCATCTTCTCATCAACGGTCACCAATCCTTTGATATATTCAGTACTAATCGCACCACCAAAGTCTGGGGTCGGTTTTAACTCGCCCTCTTTAATCGTCAATACATCAGAGACACCATCAACCACAATGCCCAGTGTCCGTTCACGATCTCCCGTTTTTACCGAGAGAACAATAACAACAGTCAATGGCGTGTACTCAACCGTATCCATATTAAAACGCATACGCAGATCAACGATGGGAACAATCGTTCCGCGCAAATTCAACACACCACGCATGTATTCAGGGGTGTTAGGGATATGCGTTACAGGACTCCAGCCTTTGATCTCCTGCACACGCAGGATATCAACACCATAATTTTCATCACCCAGAACAAATGTAAGGTGCTGCTGACTATTTGAGTCTGCATGCAATTCAAGGTTAACAGCCATATCCTGATTCATTGCTGATGCAGACTGGCTTTCATTTGATTCAACACTCATCTATATCTCCTAAGCCATCAACTATTTCTTGATAGCATAATTCTTTAATAACCTTTTTAGACCAGAACATAGAGGCTTTATCCACTAACCTTAAATGCAGACATCTCTTCAATCAGTTGATTACACTGCTCTTCCATCGATTCACTCGCTGCGGCAGCCTGCTCAACCAGCGCGGCATTCTGTTGGGTGACTTCATCCATTTGAGTAATGGCACTACCCACCTCACTAATTCCGGTTGACTGCTCCTGACTTGCCGATGCAATTTCCGAAACAATATCGGCCACCTTCTTAACCCCGGTAACAATCTCTTCGAGGGTTTTACCTGATTCGTCAACCAGCTGCGTTCCGTGCTCTGCTTTCTTAACGCTATCTTCAATGAGCTCTTTAATCTCTTTTGCAGCTTCGGCACTACGTCCAGCAAGATTTCTCACCTCGCCCGCGACCACAGCAAAACCACGCCCCTGTTCACCTGCTCTGGCCGCCTCAACGGCCGCATTAAGAGCCAGCAGGTTAGTTTGAAAGGCGATGCCATCAATTACTGAAATAATATCAGCCACTTTACGGCTACTGGCATTGATCTCCTCCATAGCACCAACGGTACGCGCAACATTCTCGCCACCTTTTCCTGCTATCTCACGGGTAGAAGAGACAAGCTGGTTAGCCTGACGGGCATTATCGGCATTTTGCTTAACCGAAGCGGTCATCTCCTCCATACTCGCAGCGGTCTCCTCAAGTGAGGATGCCTGCTCTTCAGTACGGTGAGAGAGATCATTATTACCCATGGCAATTTCGCCAGCTGAGACACGAATTGATTGCGCAGCCTCTTTGACCTCGATCACCATCTCTTCGATCTTACCTGCAAACTTATTGAACGCTACAGATAATTGGGCAACTTCATCGGTTCCTTTGATCTCCAAACGCTGAGTCAAATCTCCCTCGCCTTCAGCAATATCATTTAACACATTGAGTGTGTTATTGAGGTTGCTAGTAATTGATCGTGCAACAGCAAATGAGATGAAAACAGCAACGGCAATTGAGACAACAGCCAATATAAGGAAGAAAATACGCTCTGCGGCCGCTTTATCTCCCAAAGTTTTAACCTGCGTCTGCAAAGCTTCAGATAGCCAGTCATCAACCTCTTTTAATAGGTTGATTTTAGCTGTTTGAGTCTTAAACCAATAGACCGAATCAACCCCAAAATTTCCATGCCCCAGTTTATCAATCGCTTTGAGTGCAGGGCCGTCACTAATCTTCACTGCCTGATCAATTTCAACAATCGAAGCGCCACTATCTCTCAACGCTTTAGACTTATTAATACCTACCTTATAGGCATTCAGGGTATCTCTAACCGTTTTAATCAGCGCCAAAGTATTCTCTGTCGTACCACTTAGTCCTGCATATTCATCAAGATCTTTCATCACACCTTGATAGTGGTCATTAAAGGCGGCTAGATGCTTAGCCTGTCCACGCAACACGTAGTTTTTGAAGCGATGAATAACACCACCGTAACCAAAGTGACTACGAACCGAACTGATCAATTGTTCACGATGCTGATACGATGCTGCGGTCTGGCGCATCTTCTCAACATCTCTTACCGCAGCGTTATCCATTTTTTGCTCATAAAATGCTCTTGCATCACTGGTTGCCAAAGAGAGAAAAACCCGTGCGTAAGTACTTTGCTCTGAAACAAGCGTACGGAATTTGGTAAACATACCTTTACCAAAGGTGTCCGCAGCAAAGGTGTTCGAGAGCACTGCTCGCTCGATTCCTGCGCGCTCCTTTCCTTGTAAGAAATTATAATAAGCAGCGATATTACGAGAAATAGCTCCATTATTAGAGAGCGATGTCATCGCCTCAACCATGCTAAGCAGCATAACGTTGGTTTTGGTGTAAAAACCAATCGCCTTTCCAGGCGCTATCTTAAGAGCAAGAACATTACTGCGAATTTCACTCAATTGATCAAAGCGAGATAAAGCTCCATTCAGCTGATTTGTAAACTGCTGGCCATAGTGGCTGCCATCAAATTCTTTAAGAAATTGACGCAAATGGGCAATCTTGGAATCTGTTGTGCCATGCTGTGTAGGAAGAATATCGGCAAACTTTTTACCTTTACTACCAAGATATCCCGCAGTAGCGCCACGCTCCTTCTGAGTTTCATGTACCAGACGGCTAAGCTCTACAGCCAAGCCAGCTAATGGAGCCACTTTATCCATCTCGTTAGCAACAGTCGTTCTATCCGAAACACTGGTGACACTAAAATAGATCAAACCCAACAGAGGGAATATCAACATCAGCATAATTTTCTTACTGATTGAGATATTGCTCAATAGTGAACCCATCGCATTAAATTCTAATTTCATTATTTTACTCCAAACACTCTTAATCTTTATGCTGTTTGTGACAGCTGAACATCAACACCAGAATTACCCGACATTTTCACCAAACTTGGAATATCAAGTATCAGTGCCACCGAGCCATCACCTAAAATAGTTGCTCCTGAAACACCTTCAACTTTCTGATAGTTTGCTTCAAGCGACTTAATAACAACCTGCTGCTGTCCCAACAGGTCATCTACAAAAATTCCTACTAAACGTCCTTCTGATTCCACAACGACCAACAGCCCCTCTTCGAGCTTTTTGGCCGTTGAATCGACATCGAATATATCGCCTAAACGAACGATAGATATATATTCACCTCTGAGGATAAAGGTCTCACCCTGCCCGGCCATTTTATTAACCATTGATGAGTTAACCTGAATCGACTCTACAATAGAAGCTAGCGGAACAATGTAGACCTGATCTCCCACAGCGACTGACTGTCCATCAAGAATCGCTAGCGTCAATGGCAAGCGCACGGTCATCGTTGAACCGACACCCAGTTCAGATGAGATATCGACCGAGCCGCCCAGACTATTAATATTTCTACGCACCACATCCATGCCAACACCACGTCCGGAAACGTCACTTAATTGCTCGGCAGTAGAAAATCCGGGTTCAAAAATAAGGTTATAGATCTGCTCATTGGTTAGCTTGACATCAGCCGACACGACACCCTTCTCAACCGCTTTATTAAAGAGTTTTTCGGGGTCGAGCCCTTTACCGTCATCCTTCACCTCAATAACGATATTTCCGCCTTTATGGAAGGCATTGAGGTTAACGGTTCCTGTAGCAGGTTTCCCAGCGGCGATACGGTCTTGTGGCAACTCGATACCATGATCCACACTATTTCTAACCAGATGCACTAGCGGGTCAGAGATCTTCTCAATCAGCGTCTTATCAATCTCGGTATTTTCACCGGACATCACCAGTTCGATGTCTTTTTCCAGCTTTTGGCTTAAATCACGCACCATGCGGGGGAAACGATTAAATACGAAACTGACCGAGAGCATACGCATACGCATCACATCTTCTTGTAGCTCACGGGTATTTTGCTCAAGCTGAACCAAACCATCTCTGAGGCGTTGAATCTGATCCATCTCAAAACTTTCACCCAAAGTACTCAGCATCGACTGGGTAATAACCAAT
>JAOTST010000149.1 GCA_029864785.1 Chromatiales bacterium
AAGCTTGGCAATATGCCCAGGAGGGGGGGCGCACGGGAGCGGGAACGGTAATTGTTGAAGGATTTATCGACTTTGATTACGAGATCACCCAGCTCACCGTGCGACACGCTTCTGGTACCGACTTTTGTGAGCCGATAGGACATGTACAGGAGAGAGGAGATTATCGCCAGTCGTGGCAACCTCAGCGAATGACACCTAAAGCGCTGGAGTCCGCTAGAGATATTGCCAAAAAGGTGACCGATGCATTAGGTGGTCGAGGCATCTTTGGAGTCGAGCTTTTTATCAAGGGTGATGAGGTGATCTTCAGTGAGGTCTCTCCAAGACCTCACGATACCGGCATGGTGACGATGATCTCGCAAGATCTATCGCAATTTGCCCTGCACGCCAGAGCGATTCTGGGGCTACCCATCCCCAATATTCAGCAGCACGGTCCGTCGGCATCGAGTGTTATTTTGGTAGAGGGACACTCTAGTCAGGTCACCTTTGGTAATCTTCCTGAGGTGCTTTCTGAGCCCAATACCCAGCTACGACTCTTTGGTAAACCCGAGGTGAACGGAGAGCGAAGAATGGGTGTGGTGTTGGCCCGAGGGGAATCGATTGAAGAGGCTATTAAAAAGGCGAAGCGCGGTTCTGAATCTGTTAGTGTTGGGTTAAATTAGAGCGATATATTTCCCGAGGAATAGTATGGAAAAGGTTTTACTCGTTGAAGATAGTCCCATGATGGTTAAGGTGGTTAAACATCTAATCACCAAAACTTTAGGGTTCTCTGTTGTTGTCTGTAGTTCTATGGCAGAGACTCGAAAGGTGCTTGATGGGGGAGATACAGATTTTCTTGTCGCAATTCTTGATCTCACGCTGCCTGATGCGCCGCATGGTGAGGTGGTCGACTATGTTCTGGAAAAAGGTATTCCATCTATCGTGCTCACAGCCACCTTTGATGAATCTAAGCGTGAAGAGATTCTTAGCAAAAAAGTGGTCGATTATGTCCTCAAGGAGAGTCGCTACTCCTATGACTATGTGATGAAATTGATCAGTCGACTGGATCGAAATCGTAAGGTGAAGGCGTTGGTGGTTGATGACTCATCCACAGCTAGGAAATATGTGAAGTCATTGTTGGAGTTACAAAATTTTCAGGTGCTTGAGGCCAATGATGGGATTCAGGCGATGGGAGTTCTTCAAAAAAATCCGGGAATAAAACTGCTGATTACCGATTACAATATGCCCAATATGGATGGCTTTGAATTGACCACATCCATTAGACGGATCTTTGAAAAAGAAAATATGGCGATCATAGGCCTCTCTGCGCAGGGTTCCAGTGTACTGTCGGCAAAATTTATCAAAAATGGTGCCAATGACTTTTTGGCCAAGCCCTTTTCTCAAGAGGAGTTTTATTGCCGAATTATGCAAAATATGGAGTCGATTGAGCGCATTGAATCGCTACGTGATGCCGCAAATCGAGATTACCTCACCAAGCTCTATAATCGTCGCTACTTTTATGAACAAGGCGAACAACTCTATACAGAGGCATTTAATGGCAATCAGTCATTAAGCTGTGCCATGCTGGATATCGACTTTTTTAAGAATGTTAACGATAACTATGGACATGATGCGGGTGACAAGGTGCTGGTGGTGATGGCGCAAATGCTAGAGAGTACCTTTGGTGATGCGCTGGTCGCACGTCTGGGTGGGGAGGAGTTCTGTATTCTCTTCTCTCAAACGGAATATAGTGAAGTGTTACAGCAGCTTGAAGAGTTCCGTAAGCGTGTTGAAACGAGTGAAGTGGAGACTGAGGAAGGCACAATAGCCTTTACAGTTAGCATCGGTTTAACTGATCAGGTCGACGTGAATCTGGATGAGATGCTTAAGGGTGCGGATCAACGACTTTACGATGCTAAGGATGGGGGGCGTAATCAGACTGTCAGTGGTTAGTGTGTCTCAAAATTACGATAATATGGTTGATAACAAGATGAATGTAAAAAATATCTTTGTTATATCTTTTGTTGCCCTATATATCGCAGGGTGCACCTGGATTGATGTATCGCTACAGGGTGAACAGGTAAAAGTGCTGACGGCTCAAGATATTGTCTCCTGTAAACATGTAGGTAAAACGACCGTTAAGACCGCAGCAAAACTGGTGGGGCTTGAACGCCATACACATAAAGTGCAGGTTGAATTGAATACGTTGGCACGCAACTCTGCGGTAGAGATTGGCGGTGATGCGGTAGTAGCCATTGGTTCTCCTAAGCAGGGGCATCAGGTCTTTGATGTGTATAGTTGCTCACCATAATTAAAAGCAGATTTTCTTGCCGGTTTGAGTCGGTTTTCTTAATATCGAATTGACAGGTTTATCTCTCCGAAAATATCTTTTTCTTCCTGTGTCTTAAATTCGTCTGTTCGGTATATTTTGCTTGCTGAAATACGGGTGTCGCCAAACATGAAAACAACCCCAAGTTGAGTGTCACCAACCAAAGGCTCTTTATCGACACTGAGGCTGTTGGTAAAGGAATTACCATCAAGAAAAATATTTCTGAGTACTAGGCGCCCTTCGATACCGAAATAAAAATACCAGTTGGTTTTGTTGGTGGCTTGAAAATAGGGGAGTCCAGGAAATCCTGGGCGAATAGTCGGTGGGCTTACATCTTTTTTTAAATTTTTGCCAAATCGGAGCATGACTCCGCTGGCCAGATAGGTGTAGGCATTCCCTAAGGCGATACTGTCATGACGATTGATACCTATCATGAGGTTATTGGTTACAGGTTTTATCATGCGCCATAATCTTGAATAGGTGACTCCGACGGTTAATTCATTTTTCAACTGGTTGTTCCAGCCATTTGGACCATTTTTTTTTATAATGCTGTGAATGAATGCCTGTGTCTCTTGACCTAGAGCGCTTGGTCCAACCAGGCCAAAAGTTATCTCTACTAAATGGCCGTAATCGATGCTGTCACTATATCGGGTATGCGACAAGGTACTTATTCCATAGTAAAGATATCCGGCATACGGTCGGTCATTAAGGACTACAGAGGAGGAGGAGGTGTTATTAGGGGTAAATATTTTTTGTCCAAGCGTGTATTGGGTGAGATTTAACCCGTTTGTTTTTTTTCTAAAAGGTGTGTATTTCGATGCTATTTTTAGCCATTTTGGAGGCTCTTTAACTTTAAGAATTGATAGTGATGTGCCATGGGTATAGTAGTGGTCACCGAGATAATTGATCAAAGAAAATGCATCATTCTCTAGCTGCAAACTTATAAATGACTTTGGCGATTCTGTTACTGCATGCGCATAGCCCGATAGAAAAACCAGTAGCCACCACAGGTGCAAGATGCGTGGTTTAAACATCACTCTTTTGGTTACTTTAAATTGGATATCTCTATTTACTGGAAGGTTCACGTGATGCTCGGTAGGCGTTCCATGAGGTAGCAGAGACAGTCTTGACGGATAACCTCTTCGTCTAGCGTCAGCATTGATGGCATTACCGGCAACCTTGTATAGATGCGGTTATCGATAGATTCAAAAAATCGATCCGCTACCTCATCACCCTCTTCACTCCATGCCTCAATTCTCCCTGACTCGCTTTGTAACAGTGCCAGTGGGGTGAGGGGAGGGAGCTCACGAAAGTTGTATTGCTCAATATCTTTTGAAAAGAGCAGGTCGGCATCTGAATCATTAAAGCTGAAATTAACTTCATCAGGGATCTTAACTGTTGCTACAGTGTGAAAGAGGTCGTAGTCATGGGGTGAGACTTGGTGTTCAGGAAAATGGTCGAGGTGTAGAGCGGCTTCGATAAAATCGAGGGCGTGCTCAATACCATGACTTTGCCCGGGTTTTCCACACTCGACGGTCACCGCTGGGCAGAGCTTGCTAAAGGCGGAAGATTGCACCCCCTCGGGGCGAATAAAGTAGACCACCGTGCGACTAAAGAGTGTAGCAAGATGGAGAAAAGGGTGTTCCATAACATTAATGCAGGCGTAGTGAGGGTTGAGGCCAGTATTGTTATGAATATCAATGCTCGCAAAGACGTTACGCTTATCCATGATTTTAACTATATTCGCGGCCATTTGGTGCTCCTCAGAGCGGCCTTCGTGCCATATTCGATTGTAGTCGTGCTGTTTATCTAGGTGTCTTGCGCCATCTCGAGCGGCCGATATATTACCGATAAACAGTGATAGTGAGCGAGGTAGCTCTCTGTTTTCATATTTTTTCAGCAAGAGTCTTGCCGCTTCCCAGCCCGTATCCTCATTTCCGTGAAGTAGTATAGAGACAAAAATAGGTTCAGGGTGGCGACCTTGCAGATGGATTAGGGTCGGTCCATCAAGCACTTCGTGTAGCCGGGCGGCGTGGAGAGATAGCAATCCCTTGGGAATATGGTTGAGTTCATTTAGCATGGTGTTGTATTCAAAGTGTGGTTATGAGCGGCGTCAGATTTTCCATTCATGAACAGGATTTCCACTATTTTGTCCCTCTAGGTAGGCCATAAACATCTCATCAAGATCATTTCCGTGTGCTTCAAGGTAGTTTAGCTGCCAGGCTGAACCGGTTTGTCTCTTTGCGATTCGGCCCTCAATAATCGAGATATAGTCATCGATATCGTCGTGCGAGCAACCGAGCTTCTCCAGCCCGAGGCGGGCAAGTGGGGTTAAAGAGGATAACAGATCGGTCATGCCGGTATTTTGGCCATCTAACCAATGAATTTGTGCCTCGAAGCCCTTTTTGGCGGCTAGATAGAAGTTGTCGCGTGCATGCGAGAATTCGAGTCGCTCTTCAACAGGTCGGCTCTCTTCTATAAAGGCGTGGGTCAGGCCGATGAAAAAAGCGCTGTTGGCAATGATGTCGATGGTTGTTGGGCCTGCAGACATGACTCGATGTTCGATACGAAGATGCGGTTTGCCATCTAGATC
>JAOTST010000150.1 GCA_029864785.1 Chromatiales bacterium
CCCTGTTTTGGTATTTACGATAATGCATTTTTAATGGCAGGGTAACGCCTTCTGGATGGTTTTTTAATTCATCTGTTGAGAGTCCTGCAGGCTCAATCAACTGTTTTAGCGCAGTATCGATATCACCACCAAAGAAATGTTCTGCTAGTCCAAGTCGCTTTGCTAACTCAAAGACTATCCAGTTATCACTTTGTGATTGACCTAGTGGAGAGATAATCTTTGGTCGCAGTTGCATCAGAGTATCTGCTTGTTGTGAGACCTGAAAACCTGGATAGAGTCCGGAACGCTCCCATGGTGAGGAAACAGGCAGGATAATATCGGCATAGTTGGCAGTGGGATTAAGAAATAGATCGGCATGCACATAAAACTCCAACTGTGCCAGCGCCTTGCCTGCATCATCGGCATTGGGTTTGGTTAAGAGTGGATTACCACCAAAACTGACTAATGCCTTTGTGCCGTAGGGTTTTTTATCAACCACGCTTTTATAGAGGTCGTAGGATGTAATCCATCCCATTGTTCCTGGACCAAGAGGTCGCTGTTTTAACCCGAGTGTCTTTGCACGCTGCTCTTTGGTGAGTAGTTCCATCCCAAATAGATTGGCTATTGGAGGTTTATTGAAGTAGACATTACCTCCCGGAGCATCAATATGACCGGTTAAGGCGTAGAGCAGCGCGATGGCTCGTCCGGTCTGTGTTGCTTGGCTCTGCTGTGCGGTACCTGTCCAAGTAAAGTAACTAAGCGGCCCCGACTCATTTATCAGGCGGGCTGTATCAATAATTTGCTGAGCGGGAATATCGGTGAGTGCTTCTGCCTTTTTGGGTGTGTAGTCGCTGCATGCATCGGTGTAGATCTGAAATGCCGGTTTGCAGGGAATTTTTCCTGTGGAAGTCTCTATCGATATCGTACCCAAAAGGGCAAGGTGACCGTGTTTCGATTGATATTCTCCATTTTGAGAGTCGTAGATAACTATATTTTGATGGCTAGAGTCCCATGCCAGATAATTATGAGTTGAGTAATCTGGGTTGAGACTATCAGCGGTTAACAGTTCTCCGGTATCTTCACGCACCAATAGCGGCCCATTGCTCCAGTCATGTATAAATTGTTTGTCATACCAACCATTTATAATAAATTGATAGGCTAGAGCCATAGCCAATGGCCCATCGGCTGCAGGGCGAACACGTAGCCATTCGTTGGCACGATTAGCAAATCCTGTCTTGCGAGGATCAATGACAATCAATTTTGCGCCACGTTTTATTGCGTGGTTTACTAATTCGGCCTGCGCCAACCAACTTGTACTAGGGTTAAAGCCCCAGAGAAGTATGCAGCTCGTCTTCTCATAGTCGGGCATGCCTATCGAGTCACCATGAGTCAATTTTGGTGCAAAATCCTTATGCCAGTTACAGTTTTCGGTGGCAAACAGGGTGTTGGGGCTACCAAAGGCGTGAGCGAGTCGATTGATCCAGACAAAACTGTCTGAGATACCGGTTCCACTAGGTGTTGTTACCCCAAAGGTGACCGCCTCGGCTCCAGAATCTTGAGTGATTTTTTGGAGCGTGGTGGTTATCGTGTCGAGCGCTTCATCCCATGAGATCGCCTGCCAGCAAGGGTCGTCACTATCTTTTGGATGGGTACGTTTTAGTGGAGTGAGTATGCGTTCAGGGCTGTAGACCATCTCAGGTGCGGCCTTTCCCTTGATACAGATTGATTTTCCGGTAGGGTGTTCTGGAAAAGGCTCAACTGCGGTTAAAATTTCATTATTAATGATAGAGATGCAACCGCAACGTGAAATACATAAGGCGCAATAGCCGGGGATTCTCTTTTCCATGATGCTATTTTAGGAGTTTAATCAATATTCTGCACCTAATAGTCAGAGTTTCCATTTTAAGGTTTGAACAGAACTGAATTGAGGTATCAGATTTTTTGGTATTCAGGATGCATTAATGAGCGGTTTTTTTAAAAAGAGGATGTTTATTCTTAGCTATAACTCAAAGTTATTAAGTTCAGCATAGGCTTTTTTACAAGAAGGAATTGTAAAGAGATCTTCAAAATTAATAGCGGGTTCAAGTAGTGCTTTCCATCTTGTATCAGCCATCAGGCTATGTTGCATGCTGACCGAACTACCTTGAAGTAAAATTTGACCCAATGATGAGCTGTTTTTGCTGTTATTTAATCCAATTTGTTCAGCTATTGCATCAACAACGGTCTGCGGCATATTCCAGCCTTTGACAATTTTTATCGATAATTGTTTTGATAGCAGTGCCACATGCTTCTTAAACTCCAAAGAGTTAGGGATTTCTGTTAGCTCTGAGGTGGTGCTTAGAGTTTTAAGAATAATACTCATGCCGATATTGTGAACAAGTCCGGAGAGATAGGCATCAAATCCATTGGCGCCATAATGGTTAGCGATGGAACGACTGGCAATTGCAGACTTAAGTGCATGATCCCACATTTTTTTACTGGCAACTTGTAGAGCTTTATTTCCTTTGAATTGCATAATGGGCTTAAAAGCAACGGACATAACGACTTCACGTACACCCTTTTGTCCTAAATGAACCACAATCTGCTCCAGATCCTGAACATCAACATTAAGCCGGTAGAAGGGACTGTTGGCGACTTTAATTACGCCAGCAACGAGAACAGAATCTTGATTGATAACATCAACTACGCTTTGCCATGAGGCATCATTTGATCTAAGAAGTTGAAGTAGTTTCGGAAGCAGATCAGGAAGGCGTGGAATATCATCAGACAGAGAGTTAGGCGAGTCGATAATCTCATTTATTGATTGTACAAATTGTTTCTCTATAGCATTTAAATTTACATCAGTTAAAACATCCGTGTTAACGATATAGCCATAGTGTCCATTTTCTAATGCAACGGAGTACTTGAAGTCATCTGTTGAAGATGTATCTGAGCTGACCCTTTCGATCGTTATGTGAGAAGAGCTGTTCGAAGGGGAGCTGGTTTCTTTGTGTTTGGGCAGTTTTTTTCGAAATAGAAAATCAAACATGGTCAGTTCGCTCATTCATAGCTATATTTTATAGATGTTAGGTGAATATAGGTCTGATTTAGCATCGAACAAAATATGGAAAATGAAGCAGCAACTACTGAATGGAGAATATTGTTGTTTATGCATGGGGTGACGTCCATTGTCTAATTTTCTTTTAAGTATACATTTTTTATAGCCAAACGTACTGGGCGACTCATCAAATCGTCAAATATAGTAAAACTACTAAGGGAATTAATTCCTGTTTTCTATAAAATATTTTAATAGTCTGTTGGCGGTGGGTTATTTAAGCTAATTCGAGGAATGTAGGATGATTCTTATAGCAGGCGATATCGGGGGAACAAAAAGCTTAATTGCGTTGATCCGTGATAATGCGGATGGCACTAAAAATAATGCCTATGAAAAAATATATCAGAGTGCTGATTATGAAAGTATTGAGGCGCTTCTTCGCAATTTTATGATCGATTCTGGATGCTCGGACGAGATAGTTGAACAGATCGTTTTAGCGGTTCCTGGCCCTGTTACGGATGGTGTTTCCAGGCTGACCAATTTGGAGTGGGTTGTTAGTGAAGATGAACTGAGAACGCTATTTTCCATTCGGAACGTAAAAATTATGAATGATTTTCAGGCGACAGCATTGGGAACGCTTTCGTTGCAACCGGAGGATTATATTATTTTGAATGATTCTCACCATTGTGAGAATAGGACACGTCTGGTTATGGGGGCAGGAACAGGTCTTGGTATGGCTTATCTCCATGGCGGAAACGATGATCCCTGCTGTACTCCGATAGCTACTGAAGGGGGACATATCGATTTTTCTCCGACCAATGAACGAGAAATCGAGCTTTTTCAATATTTTCGAAAACGATATGAGCGGGTCTCTTATGAGCGTATTTTATCGGGAGGTGGGCTGGCTGAACTGTTCTGCTTCTGCGCGGGACGAACACTTGATGACTTTCATATATCGGCTGAATGGGTGAATAGAGAGGCGACGGATGAGGGTAATCCTATTGCGCAAGAGGCTATTAACCTTTTTGCGACTATCTATGGTCGATTTGCTGGAAATATGGTGCTTGCCTTTAATCCGGGTGATGGTCTATACCTAACAGGTGGTGTTACGGCAAAGATCAGCGGCTGGCTTGATTCTCATGAATTTAGAGATGCCTATTTAGATAAAGGGCGTATGAGCGATGTTGTGAAGAAGACGCCACTTTATCTGGTAACAAATGAACGCGTCGGATTGCAGGGAGCCATTGAAGCTCTCAAATTTGGATTTTAAGGTAATAGATAGGGATAGTTTAATGGAAAATGCGAAAGAGAATGTTCAGCTTAAGCTGATGCAGTCTTATGTAGTCACAAAAATTGCGACTGAAGTGACACGTAAGACGCTTGTTCTTATTCTTGCTGGAGGCGAAGGCGCACGTCTTAAGGGATTAACAAAATGGCGTGCAAAACCGGCGGTTCCTTTCGGCGGTAAATATCGAATTATAGACTTTGCGCTCTCCAACTGTGTAAATTCAGGGCTTCGTCGTATCGGTGTTCTTACTCAATATAAATCCCATTCATTGCTTCGACACCTGCAACGTGGCTGGAGTTTCTTACGGGCGGAGATTGGTGAGTTTGTTGAGGTGCTTCCTGCCCAGCAACGGCTAACAAAAGAATGGTATTTAGGAACAGCAGATGCACTCTATCAAAATATCGATATTATGCACAGACACTCTCCAGAGTATGTGATGGTTCTTGGTGGTGATCATATCTACACCATGGATTACTCCAAGATGCTAATGGCGCATGTTACCTCTGACGCCGATGTGACGGTTGGGTGCGTGGAGGTTTCTCAGGAGGAGGC
>JAOTST010000151.1 GCA_029864785.1 Chromatiales bacterium
GACGGTGGACGAGGTGAATGAGGTGCTTGATATCTCCGCTGCTGAAATTGAGGCAACCCCCTCATTTGGTACCCGAATCCGCACCGACTTTATCTGTGGAATGGGTAAGGTGGGGGAGCAGCTTCTACTGCTTCTTAATATTGAGAATATTCTTTCAGTGTCTGAACTTTCAGCCGTAAAATAATTTTCAAGAAAAATATAGATCGCCCTTTTATGCTTTATACGGATAACTCGGTTGAGTTCTTAATAAACAGGGAACATTAAATAAATCCATGGATGGAAAGAGGGCGAATCTTTGATGGAAGAAATTAGCTGCTACCCGTAGAGCGGGTAGTAGCTGATTATTGATTAAATTAATGTTTTTAGAATGTTGCCGGTAGTACGCGTCGATTATCACCATGATAATCGTTTTGGATGGCAGAAAAATTTGACGCAATCAAAATATCCGAGCAGTGCATCTGTTCTGGATTTATATCCTTCGCTTGATCCGCCCCCTTTAATGAGTAAGAAGACGCTCTCAGTCACAGCATCAGCATTGCAGTGACGATTCCCACAGCGACTCATGCCATCCTCCAGGTTATTCTCCTTCAGGAATCTCCACCAATCACTACAGGTATATTGAATCACCTGATCTAAATGGATGAGCACAGTCCCCTTTGGCTTGAGTTTCCTCACATCCACAAACAGCGCACCAACGAACAATCAGCTTATAGGCTGCTTGACGATCCAACTCGCTGGCTGCCACGTGACGGATAATGCCTCCTTTAAAGCCCTTGTGACGTATATCTTGCCGAATAGCCGTCTCTTTCAGTATTATTTTGAGGTTAATAAATGAATATTTAAGTATTGACATTGGCATCACTGTTGATATGGTCAGCAACATGCTTGGTCTCAATCTAACGGAGATAGAACCCTTACCAAAATTATGGAATAAAATTCAGACAAAAATTATTAATAGTATGGTCAAGGTTGGTGGTAGTTCCTTATTTTTTTGAGCCTTGAGAATATGCTTTCGATGGTGAGTAGTATTAAGAATAGTGCAGCATAATTATTAAATATAAATATAAATATAGAGAGTGGATAGATGTTTAAAAATATAGAAATGAAATGGATGTTAATTATCTCCATGCTGGTGGCAGGGCTCGTTCCGTTGGTGGGAACAGGGCTTTATGCGCTCAACGGAGCGGGAGCAGCTCTGGAAGAGAAGGCATTTGATCAGCTCAAGTCACTTAAAACAGCCAAAAAAGAGGAGCTTGAGCAGTATTTTAAACAGATTGAAAGTCAGGTGATTACTCTCTCGGAAGATCAGATGACCATTAAGATGATGCGCGAGTCTAAAGAGGGCTTCTATGGTCTCAAAGCAGATCTCCAGTTTAAGATAAACAAAGATAGTCTCTCAGAGTACAAAAGTGATGTGCGTCGCTTCTTTGATAATGACTTTGGCAGCAAATTTACCAAAGAGACCGGCGAGTCGATCTCTACCGGTCGCCTGATGGCGAGTTCTGATGAGGGAATTATTGCCCAGCATCTCTATATTGCGGATAACAAGCATCCTAATGGCAGCAAGGGGCAGCTTGACGATGCCAAAGACGGTTCACGTTATTCCAAAGTACATGCTGAGCATCATCCTATCATGCGTAGCTATGCGGAGAAGTTTGGTTACTACGATATCTTCCTGGTCGATAATAAGACAGGTGATGTGATCTATTCGGTCTTTAAGGAGATCGACTATGCAACAAATCTCTATACCGGTGCCCATAAAGATAGCGGTCTGGCGAAGGTTGTTCGTGATGCGGCCAATTCACGTTCTAAAGATGATGTTCATGTAACCGATTTCAATTGGTATGTGCCTTCCTACAATGCCGCAGCAGCATTTATTGCGTCACCTATTTTTGATGGTGATGAGATGATCGGTGTGCTGGTCTTCCAGATGCCGGTAGATGAGATCAACAAACGTCTGTTGATAAAAGAAGGGTTGGGCGAGTCGGGTGAAGTTTATCTGGTCGGTTCCGATAATATGATGCGTTCACAGTCACGTTTCTCTAAAGAGAATACCATTCTGGCGCAAAAGATTGACTCTGCAACAGCCAATGCTGCGATTGGTGGAAAAGAGGGGGTTGAAGTTACTCCGGACTATCGCGGTATTAATGTCCTCTCAGCCTATGCACCCCTGAAGATTATCGATCTTGATTGGGTGATTCTTGCAGAGATTGATGAAGATGAGGCTTTTCATGCGGTTGGTGAATTGCGTACGGCTATTATGATTGCCATGGCGATTGCCATCGGTTTTATTTTAACGATTGCAGTGGTTTTTGTACGCAGCGTGATGAAACAGCTGGGTGCTGATCCTGCCGAGGTACGTGTTCTGGCTGAGGGTATTGCTGAGGGTAACCTCACCATGGACATGAGTGGTGTTGATGCGAAAAAGCGGGTGGGTGTCTATGCCGCGATGATTGAGATGCAACAAAAACTGATCGAGGTGGTTGAGCAGATACAGGGTAACTCCGAGCAGATCTCCTCTGCTGCTGCCCAGGTCAGTGATACAGCCAACTCTTTGAGTGAAGCGGCCAGTGAGCAAGCGGCCAGTGTTGAAGAGACCAGTGCCTCCGTTGAAGAGATGGGTGCTTCCATCAGCCAAAATAGTGAAAACTCTCAGATGACCGACAAGATTGCCAGTGACTCGGCCAGTGCGGCAGGTGAGGGTGGTGAGGCTGTTCAAGAAACGGTTCAGGCGATGACTCAAATCGCGGAGAAGATCTCGATTATCGAAGATATTGCCTATCAGACCAACATGTTGGCACTGAATGCAGCCATTGAGGCCGCTCGTGCCGGTGAGCATGGTAAAGGCTTTGCCGTGGTTGCTGCAGAGGTCCGTAAATTGGCTGAGCGTAGTCAAATTGCCGCCTCAGAGATCAGTACCCTTACCGGTGATAGTGTGAAGGTCGCCGAGAAAGCGGGCAGTCTGTTAGAGAAGATGGTGCCCGATATTACTAAGACTGCCGAGCTGGTACAGGAGATCACGGCCGCTTCCGAAGAGCAATCCAGTGGCGTAGGGCAGATCACAACGGCCATGCAGCAACTTGATAAGGTTACTCAACAGAATGCGGCCGGTTCAGAGGAGCTTGCAGCAACCGCCGAAGAGATGCAGGGTCAGTCAGAGAATTTGCAGCAGGTCGTTGCATTCTTCCGCCTGGCAACTAGCTCGGTAACCCAAAGTCCCAAAGCCTCTAGTGCACCAGCGGCCTCATCTCGTTCATCTTCTTCTCCTGATTCAGTAGTTAGTAGTGAGAAAGGAATTGATGAGTCAAAATTTGAGCGCTTCTAACCGAGGATGATCAAGATGCAAGATGAGATAGTTGATAGTGGGGCTGGGAGAGATGATGTTGAACAGTTCCTCACCTTTGTGCTCAGTGGTGAGAACTATGGCATCAACATATTGAACATTCGAGAGATTGTCGAACGCGGAAATGTGACTAAGGTACCGATGATGCCCGATTTTATTGCGGGCGTTATCAACCTGCGGGGGAATGTTGTGCCGGTGGTTGATCTGGCACAACGCTTCGCCAAATCCTCTTCAATGATTAATAAAAAGAGCAGTATCGTAATCCTTGAAATTGATGATGAAGATCAGAAATTGGAGATTGGGGTGACGGTTGATGAGGTAAATGAGGTACTTGATATCTCCGCTGGCGAGATTGAGCCAACGCCCTCATTTGGCACCCGAATCCGTACTGATTTTATCTCTGGAATGGGCAAAGTCGGCGAGCAACTGCTGCTACTGCTTGATATTGAGAATGTGCTCTCAGTAAAAGAACTCTCTTTTGTTGAGGCAATGAAGGACTAAATTTTGATGTGCTTCCCTCAGATGATTGAGAGGGAGTGCTATTTCATCAAATCAAGAAATTTCAAAAATAGTATCTAAACTCGCTAGCTTTAGAACCTCCAAAACGGCGGGCTGCGGATTTCTTATCTTTACTTTAGAGACCTGATGTTCCACCTGTTCTCTCATGAGCAGGAGCATCCCTAGTGCCGAGCTATCGATTTTTGTGGCCTTCTGAAGGTCTATCTCTACGGATTTTGCCGCAGCAGGCATCTTCTCTGAGGCAGCTCTAAAGTCTGCATATGAGTTAAAAGAGAAGTCTTCACCCACTGTAATGATGTATTGGTTGGTGCTTGCGTTGAAGTGGGTGTTAATCCCCATATCTCCCCTACCCATTTATATTGATTGAATAATGATTTACATACTATAACGGTATGGATTCGACTGATAGTAAAATATTCATCTTATTTCATAAGGGAATTGATTCGGATGATGAAATAAAAAACCGTTATTTTGTAATACAGGGCTTAAATAGGGCTCCTCCAGCGGTACTTGACTGTTTCGTCAGGAACGAAACAGGCCGTGCGAGCAGCACGCCCGAAGGGGACAAGCTAGGGATGGCTTGTAGCCACCAGCGCGCTGGTGAAAGCAGAGGGACAATAAGAAAAGCCCCGTCACTTCACAGTAACAGGGCTTTAGAATATGGCTCCTCCAGCTGGACTTGACTGAATCGTCAGGAACGATTCAGGCCGCACGAGTAGTGCGCCCGAAGGGGACAAGCCATGGATGGCTTGTAGCCACCAGCGCCGCTGGTGAAAGTAGGGGGACGATAAAAAAGGCCTCGTTACATAATATAACGAGGCCTTTGAATATGGCTCCTCCAGCTGGACTTGACTGAATCGTCAGGAACGATTCAGGCCGCACGAGTAGTGCGCCCGAAGGGGACAAGCCATGGATGGCTTGTAGCCACCAGCGCCGCTGGTGAAAGTAGGGG
>JAOTST010000152.1 GCA_029864785.1 Chromatiales bacterium
AAATAATAATGCTTTAGCTTTTCGCTTTCCCTTCATAAAGCGGGTTTTTTATGCCTATTTAAAAGAGTTTAAGGTTATTCCTTATTGAGTTTGTCATGCCACTCAGCGGCAACTATTGTGAGAAAAAATGACATATGTTGGGGCATATATATAGTTAAACCGTTAAAATTACCATTCAGTTGAGTTGAATTTCTTAGTAACGCTATCGACACCATTATATTATCTCGTTTTTTGACCACGCCATTTCAAGTTCTTGCTATGGGTGTTCTACTGCTTTGCATCGCTTTTGGCACTAAGGCTGATGTGGCACAACCTGCACGTGGAGAGGTTAGTATTAATGGATCTTTGACGGAGATAGCGTTAATGCCCTCGGCAAGAACGGTCAAAGATCCTGATAACAAATTGACTGCTGAAGGGCTTTTGAAATTGCCGGAAACTCCCGATGAGTTCATGGGTAAACGGATAGCGAGCTTCTTTTTTACCGATGCAGTCTACTGGTTTCAGGTTTCTATAAAAAATACCGATTCCACGCCGCTACAGCGGCTTTTAGTTTTTGACCAGAGCTGGCTAGATGATGTTCAGATTACTTTGATAGTTCCTGATGGAACAACTCGCCTGTTTAAGGGAGGCGATCTGTTACCTTTTCAACAGCGTACAGTTTCTCATCGTAATATAAATTTTGAGCTGCTGCTGCCACCCGGAGAGAGCCAGTTATTTGTTAGAGTAAAAACACGTGATCCCTATCTTGTTGGGATGACGCTGTGGGAGCGGAGCGCATTTTTTGAGTCAAACATTTCTGAGGCTCACTATTACGGATTTTTTTACGGCGTGGTAGTTGTCATGCTGCTCTACAATCTTATGTTGTATATCTCTATTCGCGAACCGATCTACGCCACATACGTTGTTTACATATTATCCTTCATCGTTGGAACGGCTACTTATAATGGCCACACCTATCCTCTTCTATGGCCCGACTATCCCATTTGGAGTAATTGGGCGCACTCAATATTTATCTACCTGTATATGTTTGCAGGACTCATTTTTACAATCCATTTTCTAGAGCTTCGCAGTAAGCTACCCCACGCCTATCGATTGGCGAAGGCTCTGATCATAATCATGCTGGTATCGTTTGTTCTAACCGCAATCTTGGGTGGCTATCGCTGGCATATCTCTAGTTCTATTTTATGGATAGTTGTCTACTCCCTCTTTGCCTTGTGGATGGGGGTGATATCGTTGTTGTCAGGAAATCGCTCGGCACGATTTTTTTTAATTGGTACGACAGCATGCCTTGTCGGTTCGGCCATCACTGCATTAACGGTGTCTGCGGTTATCCCCTACTCGTTTTATACCTTTCATGCGCCCGATTTTGGAATGATGCTGGATGCCGTTATGCTCTCTTTTGCACTGGCAGATCGTCTGCGAATTGCTCGTGCGGAGACTGAGCAGGCTAGAGTAGAGTTACTTGAGGTCATGGTCTCCGACACTGAGAAGCTCGAAAGCAGAGTTGTCCAACGCACTTTAGAGTTGAAAGAGGCGAATGCAACGAAAGATAAATTCTTCTCTATCATTGCACATGATCTCCGTGGCCCGATTGGGAGCTTATCCGCTTTGTTCAATGATGTTGTTCTATCAATTGAAGATCTTACCGACGATACCTTGCAAGCAGTTCGTACGACAACTAAAAATACCCACAATTTTTTAGAGCAGTTGTTGACTTGGGCGCGTAGTCAAAAAGGAGAGATCAGCTATACCCCTGAAGCAATTGAGTTGAGTCAGATTTTTAAGGAATTGCAGGAACTATTTTCTGCACAGGCTCAGACCAAGGGTGTCAAATTGGATCTAAAGATTGATGGACCCTATTGGATTATTGCCGACTTGGCGATGGCCAATACAATTCTGCGTAACTTGATCAGTAACGCTTTGAAATACACTGATAGAGATGACTCTATATCTGCGAGTGTAGAAGAGGAAGGTAATCACTATCGTATTAATATTGAAGATAGCGGTATCGGGATGGATCATGATACTCAGAAAATGCTATTTCATATGGGGACTAAACCGCAATCTACTCTGGGCACGAAACAAGAGTCTGGAACGGGATTAGGTTTGATTTTATGTAGTGAATTCGTGGAGCAAAATCACGGCACTATCGGTGTTAAAAGTGAAAAAGGTGAAGGAACAACCTTCTGGTTTACGCTACCAAAAGGATGAAACCCTTTAAAGGAGCGGTTGATGGGTGCAGTAGTCAAGCGGCCATTGCGCTAGATGTACCACGTAATATTAACGACATTGCAGAAATATTATCTCAATTTGAAGAATGATTCATACAAAAATATGAAATAATAGACAGAGATAGCTCCTACAACATGGAATATGAGTAAGAAGAAATAAAAATGTACCGCTACCCACTATTTATCGTTTTAATAACATTTGTCTTAATGTCTTTGTATGAGTGGGCAAAAGAGCGTATTAATCCAGAAATTACGATATGGGAATCCCATATCATAACGATTATTTTTTCCTCATTGGTCGCTGGAATAGTCGCTTATCTGTTTTTCAGGAAACAAGAAGTATTATCGGAGGAGTTGCGACTATCTCTTGAATATCAGCATGCGGTTAATCAACAAATCCAGAAAGAGGTTGCGGCAAAGGAATCACTTAAATCTGCTGAGTCAAATCAACTACAATTTCTTCAAATTCTTATTGATGCCATTCCTGCACCTGTCTTTTACAAGGATGCTCAGGGAATATATACAGGGTGTAATCATGAGTTTGAGGCATTTCTAGGCAAAAGCAGAGAACAAATCGTAGGAAAAAATGTTTATGAATTATCCCCTAGCGATTTAGCTCAGGTATATCACGAGAAAGATTTGGAATTGATGCGTGATAGAGGTAAGCAATGCTACGAATCATCGGTGGTGTATGAGGATGGAACAACTCATGACGTGATATTTAACAAGGCCACATATCTGACCCCAGATGGAGATATTGGTGGGTTGATTGGGGTGATCCTGGATATTACGGAACGCAAAAAACTTGAAAGTAGCGTCGCTCAAAGCACTTTAGAGTTGAAAAAAGCCAATGTCATTAAAGATAAGTTTTTTTCCATCATTGCACATGATCTAAGAGGGCCAATGGGAAGTTTGACAACGCTGTTTAACAACGTTATTTCATCACCTAAAGATTTTACCGAGGAGACTCTGGAAGCGGTTCGTATAACAACCAGTAATACCGGTAAGTTTTTAGAACAATTGCTAACTTGGGCTAGAAATCAGAAGGGCGAAATTAGCTACAATCCTCAAACAATTGAGTTAGGCGGTGTATTGGCAGAGATAGACAATCTGTTTTCTGCTCAGGCAAAATCCAAGGGTGTTAGCTTGAATATAAATCTAGGCGACTCCTGTCTGGTATTTGCTGATTTAGATATGCTGAAGACCATCTTTCGTAACTTAATTAGCAACGCACTCAAGTTCACCAGAAGTGGTGATTCTGTATCTGCGAGCGTGAAAGATGATGATGATCACTACATTATTCGGATCAGCGATACTGGTATTGGTATGAACCAGGAGACGCAACAATCACTCTTTCGTCTGGATGTTAAGCCGCAATCATTTCCCGGCACACAAAATGAACCGGGCACAGGGCTAGGGTTGATTTTGTGTAGTGACTTTGTGGCGAAGAATGAGGGTTCGATTGGTGTGGAGAGTGAGCAGGGAGAAGGGACGACATTTTGGTTTACGTTGCCTAAAGGGTGAGATTATTTAACCTTTAAAAAGTGCTGTAGAGGGGGGCGACGTTTTTTGTGCATCTTATGTGTTGGGGTTTGTATCGCTAGCGCGATATTGGATTTGATGCGGGGTTTCGCCCCCGCGCGGCAAGGAACTTTTGTTTTGGCAAAAGTACCCAAAACCATCACCCCACGACATCGCCCTTCGGGTTCCCTCACACCAAAACAATTTCAGGCGTTCGCCGAAACTCGCTTCGCTCAAACAACGGCTCTCTCAAACCTGAAATCGTCCCGATGTGAGGCGATGTAGAAGGGGAGGGCAAACATCATCGCAATCTCCGGCGGTCAATGCTCCCTACGGGCTGATAGCAACAAATGCAATTCACGAAACCAGTTATCACGATGTATCAAACGCATGTGATGCAACTTTGCATCTAATATCTCTGCCTTTGATAATACTGAAATAGTTTCCCATGAACCATCATCAAGGATGTATGTTGCATTGTTAATTGATTTAGATTCGAGGATGCATAAATCTATACTTGGAAATCCAAAAACAACGTAACCATTGAAACCTCCTAAACCAATTGCAATGAACTCTGGCTCATGCTCCCCAATGGTGTCAAATCGTTTTTTGATTACTGGTTGTTTTCCCTTTTCAAGATTGCTCACTAACATATTAAGATTTGTCTTCGCTGATTCCCAGGGATTTTTACCTGGAGGTAAAAGCTCCCAGTTTAATTTTTTGATTGGAACTTTATTCCATGTAGTTAAGTCCGTTTGCATTACTTTACATTCATTAAATATCTCAATAAACATGTTGACAGTATTTTTTGCGTGATCATCTTCATCATCAAATAAAGAAAATAAACTAGAAGAGATAATTACACCGCCAGCTGTTTTTTTTACAACTAACTCAATAGCGTAAGGTGGTACAAAAGTACGTGGATACCGTTGATACGGTATTTCGACAATCTTTGAACACTCCCTCGTGTCATACCGCCCCCTGAACTCTTTCCAATGCCATTCAGCCTGTCGGTATGCTGTTTCTTTTTCTTGGTCACGATGCACAATATCGAAACC